>NZ_JAHKSN010000008.1 GCF_018863415.1 Deinococcus aestuarii
GTTCTCTTGACCGTCTCGTCTCTCAGCGCTGGCCTCTCGGCCCGCACCGGACGTTGCATTCTCGCTCACACCTTCGCTTGTCATGCGGCTCGCCTCAACCGAGGCTCAGAAAAGATACAGGCCATCTCCCCACCTGTCAACCCCCGGGCCTTGGTCTTCCCGGTAGACGGCCCGACCGCCGCTCCATGCAACCTTCCTGGCCTGGAGACCGAGAATGAGCCTCACCGTTGCAGCAACACCGTCTCCTGCACCTTCAGGCCACCGGCAAGCGCGTCGCGGGCGTGCTGGCGGGCGCCCGGAAGGTCGTGATCGCGGTAGTTGCCGCATTCGAGTTCGCTGACCCCCGGGATGGGGCGGTCGTGGGCCTCGGTGTCGCGCAGGGCCGCCTCGAAGGCGCGGAGCACGCCCTGCTCGTCGGGCTCGCCAATGACGGCCATATACATGCCTGTGCGGCAGCCCATCGGGGAAACGTCCACCACATGGTCGAGGTGGTCGCGCAGATACCCGGCGAGGAGGTGTTCGAGCGTGTGGATGGCCGCCGGCTCGATGGCTCCCCGGTTGGGTTGCAGCAGGCGCAGGTCGTACTTGCTGATGCTGTCGCCCCGGGGGGTTCTCTTCACCCCGGCCAGCCGGACGTAGGGGGCCTGAACTTTGCTGTGGTCGAGGTCGAAAGATTCCACGTTCGCCATGCCTCCATTGTCGGCAGACCGCTGCGGGACAATGTGAGGGTGACGGGGGGCGGCAGCTACCTATACTGCCCGGGTGCCGACCCTGCTCGACCGCACGCGCGCCCTGCCCGTCTGGGTGCCGCTGCTGATTGCCGCCCTCCTCGTCGCCGCCGACCAGGCCCTCAAGGCGTGGGCGCTTGCCAACCTGACTTACGGGGCGGCGCCGATTCCCTTCCTGCCGGGGGTGCTGGATTGGCAGCTCACCTTCAACACGGGGGCGGCGTGGAGCCTGTTTTCCGGCTCGGCCGTGCCGTTGGCCCTGGCTCGTCTGGCCGTGGGCGTGGGTCTGCTCGTGTATGTGATCGTGCGTCCACAAAGCCGCTTCCTGACGGTCGTGCTCAGCATGATCGCCGCCGGGGCCATCGGCAACACCATCGACGGGCTGCGGCAGGGCAAGGTCACCGACATGCTGCACGCGCCGCCGCTGAGCGCCGTCACCCGCGCCCTGGGCGCCGGGGACTTCCCGATTTTCAATATTGCGGACTCGTGCGTGGTGGTCGGCACGCTGCTCCTCCTGATCGTCAGCCTCGTGCAAGGCCGGGAGCAGAAGATCTGAGGGCGGATCGGTCAGACGCAGCCACAGAAAGGCGGCGCCCCCATCCACTCGGGACAGGGGCGCTTGAGCAGGTGGGACCCGGCTCTCAGATCAGGCTCTTGCGGCACTTCGTGCAGACGCGCATCCGCACGGAAACGCCCGCCCGGGTGACGGTGAGGGGTTGGAGATTGGGCTTTTGAAACCGCTTGGTCACGCCGGTCACCTTGCGGCCGACGCCGCCCGCCGCGCGGGCCTTACCACGGCGAATGACCGAGTTCACCACAATCGGCCCCTTACCGCACACTTCGCACACTCTGGACATCTTCGCACTCCTTCTTGAGCCTGGCCCAGTGTTCTGCCGGGGGCGGGTTCGTCCGGCACATTCGTTCGGCACGGAGGCCGGGAAGCGCCGCCGCGCCGGGCGGGGTCAGACAAGCCTTCCGATGGTAGCACACGCCCGCGACACCTGAACAGCCGTCCCGGGGCAGAACCACGAAAAAGACCGGACCCCACGTGGAGATCCGGCCGGAGACAACCTGAGGTTATCGCAGAACCTTGAGCGCCTTGAGAACGGCGATCAGGATCACGCTGCCGATCACGCCCCAGATGATGCTCCAGAAGGAGAAGCCGCCGCCGGCCGCCGCCGCGCCGCCGATGCCGAGGAGGTTGGCGAAAAGGAACTGCGCCAGAAACGCGCCCACGATGCCGATCAGAATGTTGGCGACCGCACCCTGCTGGGCGTCCGTCTTCATGATCAAGCTCGCGAGCCAGCCGCACAGCGCACCCACCAGAATAGTGATGATCCAACCCATGATTTGACCTCCAGGACGTTGAGTTTCAACGATCAACCACTCGTTGTGATGGCACAATGAGACTCGGCCCCGGCTGTTAGTGTGTGATCGGATACCTTCTCAAGGCTGACCCAAGGCGGGGTGGAGGTCCGGCGAATCTCGGCTAAGGAAGAGCTGGGAACACGTTCGCAGGCGCCTCATCTCTGACGGCGAGCTGACGCCACGGCGCCGCCGCCTCCCCTGTCTTGATCCCTGGAAGCTGACCCGGGCCGTCGCCGCTAGCATGGTCGGACTTGGCCGCCCGCGCGCGGCACGGAGGAACGCCCCATGCCCGGACTCATCGAACGTTACCGCGAGTACCTGCCCGTCACCGACCGGACGCCCGCCCTGACCCTACACGAGGGGGACACACCGCTGATCCCCGCGCCGAGGCTGAGCGCCCACCTGGGGGTGGACCTTTACCTGAAGTACGAGGGGTTGAATCCCACCGGGAGCTTCAAGGACCGCGGCATGGTGATGGCCGTCGCCAAGGCGGTCGAGGCCGGAGCCGACACCATCATCTGCGCGAGCACCGGGAATACCAGCGCCGCCGCCGCCGCGTATGCCGCCCGGTCGGGACTGAAGTGCATCGTGCTGATCCCGGACGGCAACATCGCGCTGGGCAAGCTCGCGCAGGCGATGGCCTACGGGGCGCGGATCGTGGCGATCAACGGCAACTTCGACGTGGCGCTGAAACTCGTGCGGCAGATCAGCGACGAGCACCCCATCGCGCTGGTGAACTCGGTGAACCCCTACCGCCTGCAAGGGCAGAAGACGGGCGCCTTCGAGGTCGTGGACGTGCTGGGCCGCGCGCCCGACATCCTCGCCATCCCGGTGGGGAACGCGGGCAACATCAGCGCGTACTGGATGGGCTTCCGGGAGTACCACGGGGCGGGCAGGAGTGACGCCCTGCCGAAGATGTGGGGCTTTCAGGCGGAGGGGGCGGCTCCCTTCGTGCGCAACGCCATCGTGGACGAGCCGCAGACCATCGCCACGGCGATCCGGATCGGGAACCCGGCGAGCGCCCACCTCGCGCGGGCGGCGGTGCGGGAGAGCGGCGGGCTCTTCGACATGGCGTCCGACGACGAGATCATGCACGCCTACAACCTCGTGGCGCAGGAGGGCGTGTTCTGCGAGCCCGCCAGCGCGACCCCGGTCGCTGGGCTGCTGAAGATGCACGCCGCCGGAAAGCTCACGCCCGGTCAGACGGTCGTCGCCGTGTTGACGGGCAACGGCCTGAAGGACCCCAACGCCGCGATGCGCGCGGTCGAGGCGCCGAAGGGCATCGAGGCGAACATGGAGCGGGTGCTGGAGAGCATTCTTTGAGGAGCTTCCAGCGGCCAGCGGCCAGCGACCGGCGGACGGCGTGACCCCCTTCATCGTCCGCGCCCCGGCGTCGAGCGCGAACCTCGGCCCCGGCTTCGACAGCCTAGGGCTGAGCGTGCCCCTCTTCACGACCGTGCGGGTCACAGGGCAGGACGTGACGGAAGTCGTGCCGCTGGGGCCCGAGTTGGAAGGCACACCCGCCGACGAGACGAATTACGTCTACCGAGCGATGCTCCTCGCGGCGAAGCGGGTGGGACGGAGCCTGCCGCCCGCCCGGGTGGAAATCGAGACCGAGGTGCCGCTGGCGCGCGGGCTGGGGAGCAGCGCGGCCGCCCTCGTCGCCGGGATCGTCGCTGGGAACGAGTTGCTGGGGCGGCCCCTGGACGACGAGGCGGTGCTCGACGTGGCGGCACGCGAGGAGGGGCACCCCGACAACGTGGCCCCGGCGCTCTTCGGCGGAATCGTGGTCGCCACGCTCGACAAATTGGGCACCCACTACGTTCGGCTGGAGCCACCCGCACACCTCGGCGTCACCGTCCTGATCCCCGAATTCGAGCTGTCCACGAGCAAGGCCCGCGCCGTGCTGCCCAAGGAGTACAGCCGGGCGGACGCGGTGCACGCCCTCTCGCACGCCGCGCTCCTCGCCGCCGCGCTCTCGCAGGGCCGCCTTGACCTGCTGCGGCACGCGATGCAGGATTACATCCACCAGATCTGGCGCGCGCCCCTGGTGCCCGGGCTGAGCGACATCCTGGAGGAGGCGCACCGTCACGGCGCTCTGGGAGCCGCCCTCAGCGGCGCGGGGCCCACGGTGCTGTGCTTCCACGACACGCGGGAGGAGACGGTGAGACTACACGCCTACCTGCACGGCGTCATGCGGAAGAACGGGCTGACGGGGCGGGTGGAGGACTTTCCCATCGACACCGCGGGCACGGTGGTCAGTCGGGAACCGGGCGCGGCGTCGGAGAGGCGTTGACCTCAGCCCCCCTTCGCCCGCCGCTCGCTGCTCCGCACAGGGAGGGGCGCGTCCGCCACAACTCCGGCAGGTTGCCCGTGGTGTTCGATCTGCACCCTCGGCAACAGCCTGTCCAGCCACCCCGGCAGCCACCAGTTCCACCTTCCCGCGATCTTGAGGAAGGCGGGCACGAGCACGAGGCGCACGAGCGTCGCGTCGAGGGCCACGGCGACCGCCAGCCCCAGCCCGATGCTCTTGTTGGCGACGACGCGCCCGGCGATGAAGGCGCAGAAGACGATGAACATGATCACCGCCGCCGAGGTGATGATCCGGGCGGTGCGGCCCACGGCGAGCACGACGGCCTCGTCGTTGGGATGGCCGCGTAACACCTCCTCCTGCACGCGGGAGAGCAGGAAAATCTCGTAGTCCATGCTCAGGCCGAAGAGGACCGCGAAGAGCAGCAGCGGCAGGCTGGAGTCGAGCACCCCCACGTCCTGCGGGATGCCCAGGGGCGCGGCGAGGAAGCCCCCCTGCACGACGAGGGTGACGACCCCGTAGGCCGCGCCGACTGTCAGCGCGTTCATCACGATGCTCTTGAGCGGCACGAGCAGGCTGCGGAAGGCGACCATCAGCAGCACGAAGGTCGCCGCGAAGACGGTCAGGACGGCGGCGGGAAAGGCGTCCGTGATGGCGTGGCTGAACTCCCGCTCCCCGATGGGCGCCCCGCCGAGCAGGAAGGGAAAGCCGCTTTCCCGCAGCGTCCCCCGCAGCCGGGTCTCGAAGGGGTCGATTCTACCGGCGCGCAGGTACGTCTCGGGGATCACCGTCACGCGCAAGAGGGAGCGGTCGGCGCTGAAGGAGCGGCGGGTGAGGAGACTCAGGGCGCCGAGGGAATCCGTCCCCACGCCCGTCACATTCCCTCCCGCGAGGTCGGCGGGCGTCAGGAAGGGGCTGATGACGGTCCGCACGCCGGGCAGGGCGCGGAGGTCTTCCACCACCTCCCGGAAACGGGCGCGTTCCTCCGGGCCGTACCGCCGCCCCTGAAGATCGAGGACGACCTCGAACTGGCTGAGGAGGCCGCCCGAGCCCAGGTCGCGCACGTCGGCGAGGGCGTCGCGGCTCTCCACACCGGAAGTCAGGCCCCACGCCCCCGCGTACCCCGTCCGCATGTCGCGTGCCGGGAGGGCGAGTACGAGCAGGAAGAGGGTGCTGAGAACGACGGCGAGCCAGGGCCGGGCCGTCACCCGCCGGGCGAAGGCGGTCCAGGCGCCCGAGGCCGCCGCGTTCTGGCTCCAGGTGAAGCGGAGAACACGGGGACTGTTCACCCGCTCCCCCAGCAGGGCGAGCAGGGCAGGCAAGACGGTCACGCTGGCGAGCACGGTGAGCAGGACGGCGAGCACCCCCCCCAGCCCCATCGAGCGCACGAAGGCGATGGGTGGAAGGATCAGCGCGGCCATCGCGATGGCGACGGTCAGGCCGCTGAAGAGGACGCTGCGCCCCGCCGTGAGGACCGTGCGGGAGGCGGCGGCCCGCGAGTCCCCGTCCCGGACCAGCTCTTCCCGGAAGCGGTTGACCATCAACAGGGCGTAGTCGATCCCCGCGCCGAGGCCGAGCAGGGTGACGACGCTCTGGGCGAAGGTGGAGACCTCCGTCACCCGCGTCAGGCCGTACACGCCCGCCATCGCCACGGTGATGCTCAGGACGCCGATCACGAGGGGCAGGCCCGTGGCGACGAGCGCGCCGAAGACGAGCAGGAGCACGAGCCCCGTCAGCGGCAGGGCGGCGAACTCGCTGCGTTTGGTGTCGCCCTCGGCGAACTCGGTGAAGTCGTCCGCGATGGCCTGCCCGCCCGTCACGCGCACGTCCAGACGGCCCGCGCCCGCCTCCCGCTCGGCCCGGTCGGCGTAGGCGCGCACGCGGGCCAGCGTCTCGGTCGCGCCCTCCAGCAGCGGAATCTGGGCGACGGTCAGGGCCAGGGCGCCGTCCGCGCTCACGGTGGGCACGGCCCCCTGCGCCCCTCCCGGCAGGACGCGCGTGACGCCGGGCACCTCCTCCAGCCCCCGGACGAAGCGGTCGTGGGTGGCGCGTCCCTCCGGCGTGGTCAGGGGCGGATCGAGGCGGGTCACGAGCAGCGCGGTGTTCGTGTCCGTCTCGCCGAACCGCTCGCGGAGCAGGGTGGTGACGCGGGTGCTCTCGGCGTCTTTCAGGGCGCCGGGGTTGGCGCTCAGGGCGCGGGGGGCAAGGGAGGCGGGGTAGGCGCTCAGCAGCGCGAGCAGCACCCAGCAGGCGACGACCGGCCAGGGGTGACGGGCCACGAACCGCGACAGGAGGCGCACGGGGGGCAGTAGAGCATGAGGGCGGAGAGCGGACAGGGCGGGAGGATGCAAGCCTGGCGCCCGCCCTGTCCCGACCTCTCAGAAGAACTCGTCCACCAGCCGGTAATACGCCAGCTTCCGCTCGTCCACCAGCGCGCGCCCGTACGTGTTGAGGAAACGTTCGGCGTGCTCGGGGCCGAGGTTGCGGGTCAGGCTGCGGTGGGCCAGGGCGAGGTCGGCGTGGCGGTCGGCGATTCCGGCGCGGCCCACGTCCACGAAGCCCTCGACGTACTCGCCGTTCACGATCAGGTTAGGAAGGCAGGCGTCCCCGTGCGTTACGACGAGGTCTTCGCTTTCCGGGCGGGTGCGGACGAGTTCGTTGAAGACCTCGGCGGCGCTCCTGCCCAGCCGCTCGTCGTCGAAATCTTCCTCGTCCACCTCACCCGCCGCCACCCGCTCGCGGGCGAGGCGCAGCATGACGGGCAGGGTCATGGTGAAGGGGCACTCGCGCACCGGGAGGGCGTGCAGCTCCCGCAGGGCGCGGGCGAGGAGGCTGACCACCCGCTCGGGGTGGAGCAGGGCGTCCGGGTCGCTCATGGGGAGGCCGGGCAGGCGGGTCATGGCGAGGTACTCGTGGGTCTCCGTCGTCTCGTAGCCCACGACCGCCGGAACGGGCACCCGGCCCGTGAGCCAGCGCAGGCGTTCGCGCTCCTGAAGGAGACTGCTCGACGAAAGGCCGCCCCGCGCCTGCACCTTCACCACGTACCGCTGGCCGCGCCACACGCCCGCGCCGCTCTCGCCGTGGGTGACGGGCTCCCAGCGGGCGGCGGGCAGCACGCGGCGCAGGGGGTCGGGGAGGGTGCGGGTCATGGAGGCAGGATAGGGGAAGGTCGCCCCGTTCCCCATCGTCCCGGCCCACCCCTGTAGACTGCCCCCAATGAAAGTCGGTCTGTTGAACTCGCTGGGCACGCGACATGCCCGCTACTGGACCGCGTTCCTCAAGGAACTCGGGGTGGAGACGGTGACGCCCGCCCTGCCCGCCGGGGAGGCCCTCGCCCTCGGTCGGGAGAGCCTGCCGGGCGAGCCGGTGCAGGTGCAGCTCGCGCTGGGGCGAATTCTGGAACTCGGGCGGGTGGACGCGGTGCTCGTGCCGCAGACGGCGCCCGTGGCGAACGACGCCTGGGGCGAGGCCCTCACCGAACTGCTGCCCCGGCGGATCAGCGGGCTGCCGCAGCTCATTTCCCTGCCCGAGGGCGGCGACGAGATGCCTGCGGCGGCGCTGGACCTCGGGCAACGCTTCACGCGCAATCCGGGGCGGGTGCGGCTGGCGCTGGAGCGCGTCAAACCGCTGGCCTCGGGGGGGCGCGAGGAGATGCCGCCCCTCAGCCGCGCCTCGCAGGCCACCGTCGCCGTGATCGGCCCGCGCGCCCTGCTCGGCGACCCGGACCTGGGCGGGGGGCTGCGCTCGGCGCTGGAGGCGCTGGGGCTGCACGCCGTCTTCTCCCCCGAGTTGCCCGCCTCGCAGGTCGCGGCGCGGGGCGAGCGGATGGAGCGGGCGACGGCCCCCGCCGGGGAGCGCGAACTCTTCGGGGCGCTGAAGTTGTTGGAGGGCAAGAGCGCGGTGCGGGGGGTCCTCTTCGCCTCCCCCGCGCGGGACGGCGCGCACCGGACGGCGCTGGACCGCCTCTCGGGGCAGACGCACAAGCCTGCCCTGGTGATCGACGTGGACGCCGCACAGACCGAGTGGCCTGAACTCGTGGGCTTCCGCGACCGGGTGACGCTGGGCGCCTCGGCGCGGGCGGCCACGGGGGCGGACGGGGGGGACGCGTGAACTTCTGGCGCTGGCTGACCACCCCCGACCCCCAGCCGGGCTTCACGCGGCGCAAGCTCGGCAGGCTCTTCCTGCGGGTGCTGCTCTTCACGGTGCTGGCGACGGTGCTCTCGGCGCTGCTGCGGGTGGTCGGGCTGGGGCCGTACCTCGACACGTGGTGGGGAACCCTGCTCTTCGTGCTGGCGCTGTACATTCCGCTCGCGCGCTTCCTGAACGTGGACACCTTCGCGCCGCGCCGGACGGTGGGGACGGCCACGCGGACGGGCACACAGGGCAAGACGACGAGCGCCGAGCGCCGCAAGGAGCGCAACCGCTACGCGGGCGTCCGCAAGGGACCGCCCCACAGTGGCCGCAGGCGCTGAGGAGCGCCCGCCTGCCGGGGTGGAGCCTTCCGGCCACCCGCCCGCCCCGCCGACCCACACCAAGGCCCGCCCCGCCCGCGAGTGGGTCTGCGAGGGCCTGTTCCGCCCCCTCGCCGCCCGGCTGGTGCCCCCGCTGGCGCGGCGCGGCGTGAATCCCCTCCACGTCGTGCTGACCCACACGGCGCTCGGAGTCGGCGCGGGTGTGCTCCTGCGGCGCGGCCACCGGGTCACGCCCGCCGTGCTCCTTCAGGTCAAGACCCTGCTCGACAACCTCGACGGGCAGCTCGCCCGCGCGACCGGGCAGACGACCGAGACGGGCCGTTACCTCGACACCGAGGGCGACCTCCTCGTCAACGCCGCCGTCCTCGTGGGCCTCACCGGGTGGTGGGGGCTGCCGCTCACGGTGCTCCAGAGCCTGATCCTGAGCGTGGACTACCTGTGGGAGCGCGACCACCGGGCGGCCCGGGGCGAGGTCTTCCGCGAGCCGCCCGCGCAGGCCGGAGACGACCCGCGCGTCCTCGCGGCCCTGAAACGCGGGTACGCCCTGTACTTCACCCCGCAGGAGCGCGTGCTCGGGGCCCTCTTCGAGAATCGGCTGCGCGCGGCGGCGGGCGGGCCTCCCACCCCCGACGACCGCCTGGCCTACACCCCGCGCGAGATCAACGTCGTCGCCGTCAACCTGGGCTTGAGCACCCAGCTCCTCGCCCTGGGGCTGTGCCTGTGGGCGCGGCGGCCCGGCGTGTACCTCTGGAGCCTGCCCGCCCAGACGCTGTTGCTCGCGGGGGTGCAGGGGTGGCGGGAGGGGCGGGTCCGGGGCGGGGCGGTGAGGAAGGCCGCGCGACCTCAGCCCTCCTCCAGCGGATAGGTCCGCGCCGCGCGCACCGCCAGCACGATCAGGTAGGCATAGAACACGGAAACCCCCGCGAACACCAGCCAGCCGGGGAAGTTGCCGATGTCGGCGAGCGCGAGCGCTTCCGGGAATTCGAGCACCCAGCCCTTGGGCTGCGACAGGTCGAGCTTGGCGAACCACGCGAAGAGCACCGCCGCGTAGATCCACAGGTAGTTGCGGTTGAGCCGCCAGCCCAGGGCGTCGGCGCGGCTCATCGGGCTGCGCGGCTTGCCGAGTTCGGCCAGCAGCAGTTGGTGCCAGTCGGGGTCCACCGCGTCGCCGAGCATCGCCGGGTAGAAAAAGCGCTCCATGATCCTGACCCGGTGGTGGGCGATCTCGAAGGTGCGAAAGCGCCGGGCCTCCAGCCGCAGGAAGTAGTAGTTCAGGAACATGGCGAAGAGGAAGGTGACGTGGCTGTTGCCCGCATTTCCGAGCGCGAAGGAGGCCAGACCGGCGGTGGTGACGACCGCCCAGTTCGTCGTCGTGTCGAGGCGCTGGCGGTAGGCGGTCATCTTGCCGACCTCGGCGCGGTAGAGGTGGATCAGGGCGTTGGCGGTGTTCGTGCTGTAGCTCAGCTCGGTGAGCGCGCGGCCGGGCACGGCGCCCTGACCACGCCCTACGCCGGGCACGGGCGGCACCTGGGGCACGTGGACAGGGGCGGGAGGCGGGGGGGCGTCACCCCTCCAGGGTAAGCTCCCCGTGGGGCGGGCAGCAGGGGCGCGCGTCCTTGTGCCCGGACGTCCCCGTCAGTGCAGGTCGGTGCGTCCGACATTCCCGCTGGCAAACCACACCCGGATTCCCAGCCCGGCGTGCAAGGCATGGAGCACGATCAGCCCCAGCACCAGCCCCGAGAGCGTGCTCAGGACGAGGGGAAGGGCCAGCGCGACCGCCGCCGTGAGCAGACGCAGCGGGGCGAGCTGACGGGGCGTGAGCAGGGTCTCCTGCTCGGGCTCCAGCGTGAATTCCAGCCCCGTGCAGGCGAGGTAAAACAGCGCGAAGCCCCCCGCCAGCAGCCAGCGCACACCTGCCGAGGCGGGCCCCTCGGTGGCGACGGCGTGCTCGACCATCGCGCCGATCACGGTGATCCCGACGACGAGGGGCAGGTGGAGGTAGGACCACGCCAGGAAGCGCCAGCGGTTGTGCGCGTCCGGCTCCCGGCGCCCGATGTAATCGAAGTAGACCCACCACAGCCCGAAGCCCAGCAGCAACCCCAGCACGAAGCGCAACAGGGTGACCGCCCCCAGGCGCTCCGTCTCGGCGAGGCCGTTCACCACGCCCACCAGACTCTCGCCGAGCACGATGATCACGAACAGGCCGAAGCGTTCGGGCAGCTTGCGCGCGGGTGCGGGAAAGACGCGCGGCTGGTCGCCGAGGGTCAGCAGCGGCGTCACGAGGTCGATCAGGAGTCCCACCCCCTTGAGGATCAGCGCCAGCGGGCCGGTCAGAAAGGCCGCCACGGTCCAGAGGACCACCGAGACGCTGAAGTTGCGCACGTAGCGGTCGGTGACCGGGCGCACCCCGGGGTTATGGCGCCCCGCCCGCCACCACATCAGCGTGATCAGCCCCCGCGCAAAGGCGTAGGCCAGAGCGAAGCCAGTGGCCGTCTTGCCCAGCCCGTACTCGGCGGTCGCGGCCATGCCCGCCACGGCGAGCATCTGGAAGAAGGTGGCGACGCGGAAGCTCAGGTCGTACGTCTCGAAGCGCTCGTTGTAGTACGCGACGCTCAGCCACACCCACCACACGGGGATGAACAGCAGCAAAAACTCGCCCAGGCTGCGCGCGTCGGGATGATCCGCGAGGTGGTGTGCCAGCCGTGAGATCACGACCACGAAGACGAGATCGTAGAAGAGTTCGAGCCAGGTGACCCGCCGGGCGTCCTCCCCGGGGGCGTGGAGTCGCGGGGCCTGCCACCAGAGCCGGGAGCTACGCCACATGCCCGACCTTACTCCTGCCGCCCACCGGGTGTCCCCTGGCCGAATGGGGAGGGGACCCGCGACGACTCAGCGCAGGAAGGGATTCGTGCGCCGCTCGGCCCCGAGGGTCGTGGCCGGTCCGTGCCCGGGGTACACGACGGTCTCGTCGGGCAGCGACAGCAGCTCGCGCGCGATCCCCGCGATCAGTTGGGGATGATTCCCGCCCGGCAGGTCGGTGCGCCCGATCCCGCCCTGAAAGAGCGTGTCGCCCGCCACCACGAACCCGTCTCCCAAGAAGACGACGTGCCCCGGCGCGTGCCCCGGCAACTCCCGCGCGGTGAGGGTCAGGGCGCCCGCCTGGAAGGTCTGCCCCTGGGTGATCTCGTGATCCGGCGCCTGGGGCTGGACGAAGGGCAGGTTCCAGCGGGCCGCCGACGCCGCCCCCAGACGGTAGAGCGGCAGGTCGGCGGGGTGGAGGGAGACGGGTACCCCCAGCGCCTCCCGGACGGGCTGCACCGCGCCGATATGGTCGAAGTGCGCGTGGGTGAGGAGGATGCCGCGCACCGTCACGCCCGCGTCCCGCACGAGGGCCAGCACCCGCTCGGCCTCGTCGCCGGGGTCGAAGAGGAAGCCTTCGCCGCCCTCGCCCGCCACCAGCACCACGTTCTCCTGAAGCGGGCCGGTGGGAAGGGTCCACACCCGCGCCGTACCGTGTTGCCTCGCTCTCGTCATGGGGAGGAGTGTAGGGTGAGAGGAAGTGGTGGGGTGGCTTAGGCTCAACACTCCTACTCCGTCAAGGAGTGGTCTGACGGCGGGGAAAGGCCCAAGCCCCAGGGCACGAAGACCTGGGCAAGAACTGGGTCGGTGCTGGGCACCTCAAGATTGGGGATAAGATCAAGCAGGCAGACGGCACCACGGGGGTCGTCGCCAACGTCCTCACCCTCCAGCAGACGCGGGAGATGTTCAATCTCACCGTTGACGAGGCCCACACCTTCTACGTCGGTACTCAGGGTTGGTTGGTCCATAACTGCACACCCTACACAGTTGGCAAGTATGAGGGTATTAAGGGTACACTCCCAGGCTACAATGCCCATCACGTTGGGCAGAAAGCTGCTATGAAACAGTTGGTGCCTGGATACGATCCTAAGACAGGTCCATCCATACTAGTGCCTAAGGTTGGGCACACAACCGCTGCTCCCAGTGGTATGGGTGTGGTAAGCCGAAGCACAAGTGACCTGACGACACCGCGTGATTTGGTGGCACGCGATGTCGCAGAATTGCGGAGAGCATGTTCAAATATTCCCACCAATTAATTGATCCGAATGAGTATATGTACCCTGGAGCCTTTAGGAAATAGTATGAACGATAGAGAGTTTGTGAGGGTCATCAGGCGAGACGTCATCGAGGAAAATCTAAAATACTACACTGGACTGATGGAATCCAATAGGTCCACCAGTGGAGGATTGGACGACCTAACAATTCTTTATAGAGTCCTTCCATTAGAAATGAGAGAGATTCTTGTACGAGTGGTGAAAAGGATTGAGGTCGATACAGTATCGAACGTGTTGGGAATTCTAGATGGCTCAAGCGCCCGGCCCGATTACAGAGGTGACTTCAGTCTTCGCTACGAAGACGGACAGAACATGACCGGAGACTTACAGGACACCTTTCTATCTAGTGAGTAATCTTTATGAAACTGACTATGCTGCAACTGCTGTCCAACTACCCCGCTGACCTTCACTAACGCTACCTGACGGAGAAGCCGCCCTACTCTCCTTGGGAACTTGGGGCGGCTTTGGTCTGGCAGTTAGCACTGCCCTCAAATCACCCCCAGCCGCACCAGCTCTTTTGGCTCAAACACGGGAATGTTCAACCTGTCCCGCAGGCGCAACAGGTGTTTATCTTTCGTCACGATGCCATTTGCCCCAGAAGCCACCATCAGGTCCAGCAAATACCAGTCCTTCGGGTCCGGACACGACGGCCAGTCCAACCGCTCCACCTGCTCGTAATACTCCCCGATTCGGTGCAATTCCGCCGCTGTGCGAAACGCGAACGACGGTGTGATGACACCTTCACCCATCCCCAACACGGCGGGATACGTCAGCACCTCGGCCAGCTCGGTGAAATGCGTCTCGCTCAGCACGAATACCACCTCGAAGCGCCGTGCCGCCTGATAGAGGTCCACCGCCGGGCCACGCAGGCTGGTCAATCCACTCAGCAGGACGTTCACATCGGGAACAAGGCGAAGCGTGTTCAATGCTCGTCCTGCCCGTCTTTCCGCAAGGCTTCCAGAAGAGAGTTCCCCGCGAACCGCTCGCGCAACACCTCCTCCGACAGGGCGGGTGCACGCTTGACCTGTTCGACTGGTCGGCGTTCCCTGGCCCACTGCACAGCCTGGTCGATCAAGTCCTCGCGCTCCTCGTCCGAGAGATGTGCGAAGGCTTGGCGAAGCGGCTCGAAGGGGTCGGCCTCTTCCTGAAGTTGCAAGGCAGTGTTGCCGAGGACCCGGTCGATGGCCGCGGTGGGGATGCGGTACTGCGCCCGCCCAGTGGGCGTGGTCCGCACCCGGACGGCTTCCAGAGCGCCTTCCTTGATCTGACGGCGCACGGTGTCGTCGCTGACATGGAGAAGCTTGGCAGCTTCTTGCACGGTCAACAGGCGGCGCGGCTCGTGTTTGCGTCCAGTCATCCTCTCACCCGGTCCCACTTTACCGCATCAAGCGCAGGAGGCGCAGGAGCCGCAAACCGTACGATGCTCATCCTGCCGCTTGGGCGAAGGAACTGACTGAGGCTCCCCTTCTACGTCAAGGACTGGTTATCCCCTACCCCAGCGCCTCCCGCAGCGCCAGCGCGAAGACCTGGAAGCTCAACCCCGGGTTGGCGTAGGCCTCCAGCGCCGACTGCAAGGCCTCCAGGGCGGTGTCGGCGCGGGCGCGGGCGTGGGGCGACTGGGTGCGCCAGACGAAGCGCAGGGCCTCGGGGTGCCACGCCGGGTCCCAGCGTTTTTCCAGGGCCGCGGCGCCCTCCAGGGCCTGCCACATGCCCTCGCCGACCGCCCGGGTGAACTCGGCGGCGCCCTCCAGCGCCGCGCGCACGGCCTCCCGCTCGGTCAGCACCCCGGCCCGCCCGGCGGCAAAGGCCACGAGGTCGGGGTCGGGCGCCTCTCCACCCAGCGCGAGCCCGCGTTCGACGGCCCGGTCGGAGACAGGTGTGACGCCCAGGCGGGCGCTGCGGCTCACGATGGTGGGGATCACCGCGCGCACGTCCTCGGCGAGGAAGACGAAGAGGGCGCCGTGCGGCGGCTCCTCCACGAGCTTGAGGAGCGCGTTCGCCGCCTCCTGCCCGAGGTGTTCGGCCCCGTCCACGACGACCACCCGGCGGCGGAAGGTAGGCCGGACCTCCAGAAATTCGAAGACGTGTGTCTCGTACTCGCGGCCCGCGTCCCGCCCCTCCAGAATGGCACCGATGGGGATGAGCTTGCGCCGCGCCGTCTTCCCCGTCGCCGTGGTGGTGCGCGGCTCGACGACGAGGAGGTCGGGGTGTGCCCTCGCCGCGAAGGCGAGGCACGAGGGACAGGCCCCGCAACCTTCCCCGTACATGCCGCGCGTGCCCGTGCAGTTGTGCTGGGCGGCGACCGCCAGGGCCACGTCCCGCTTGCCCACCCGCGCGGGCCCGGTGAGCAGCAGGGCATTGCCCCCGAACACGCCCGTCTGTTCGAGAAGTGGGCCGTGGAGGAGGGCGGCGGAGGGGAGGGTCATGGGTGGGACGCGGGGGGACGAAGCCTGTCCCGCCCACCGCGCACCGCGTCCCGCCCCCCCATCACTTGCCTATCGCCAGCCGCGCCGCGAGGACCTGGGGCAGCCCGGCCTCCAGCGCCGCCTCCTGGGTGCGAGCCACGTCGTAGGGGACGCGGAAGACCTCGAAATACGCCCGCTCGGTGTCGAAGACGGCGTAGCTCGCGCGGGGGTTGCCGTCACGCGGCTGCCCGACGCTGCCGGGATTGAGGATCACGCGGGCGCCGGGCGGGACGAGGTAGCCGCCGCCCTCCGGGAAGCCCTGGAACTTGACCCACTCGCCGACCGGGGCGTTGAGGGTGGCATACACCCCGGGGATATGGGTGTGGCCCACGAAGCCGAGGCGCCCGGGCCACCCCGCAAAGGCCTCGCGGGCGGCGGTCACGGAGTCGACGTACTCGTCGCGGCTCAGGGGCGAGCCGTGGCGGTAGCGGGCGCCGACCTCCGGGTCGTCGATGCCGTCGCGCCAGGTGCGGATCATGTTGAGGTCGCGCCCCGAGAGGCGTTCGAGCTGCCAGCGCAGGGCGACCGAGACGACGCTCTCGCGGGGCAGGCGGCGCCCGTCCGCGTAGTCGAGGAGCATCCCGTCGTGGTTGCCGAGCACGCACACGGCCCCCAGGTCGCGCAGGGTCTGGAGCACCTCTGCCGGGTGCGGTCCGTAGCCCACCGCGTCGCCGAGGTGGACGACCCGCTCGAAGCGCCGGGGGGCGGCGTCGCGCAAGACCGCCTCCAGCGCGGCGTGGTTGGCGTGGGTGTCGGAGAGCAGCAGGAGCCGCACCGCGCCATCATAGCGGCTCGGCACGCGCCCAGACGGTCGGGAGGGGCGCAAAGTTCTCAGGGCGCGACCGTCACCCGCCCCGCCAGGGGGTCGAGCCGGGCGAGGCCACCCAGGGGCAGGGTGAGCTGCGGGCTGGTGTGCCCGAAATCCACGTTCGCCACGACGGGAAGGTCGGATCGGCCCGCCTCGGCGAGCACGCGGCGCACCCAGCGGGAAAGGTCCTCCACCCTCTCCGGCGTGTAGCCGCGCGGGCGGGCGAGCATCAGCCCGGCGGCCCCGGCGAGGATGCCCTGCGCCGCGTAGTTCCGCAGCCAGTAACCGACCTGCGCGGGCGGGGGCACGTCCTCGCTCGTCTCCAGCGCGAGCACTGCGCCGTTCTAGAGGTCGGAGGAGGGCCAGCCGGAAGTGCCGTTGAGCATGTCCAGCACCTCCAGGCATCCACCCATCAGGTGTCCCTCGGCGGGCATCTCCCCCTGAAGCCACACCCAACCGTCGCCGGGCTGGAAGGGGCGGCGGACCTCCTGCAAGGTCTCGTCCTCCCACTCCACCCGGAACTCCGTCCACTCGGGCGCGGGCGCGAGGTCGAAGGGGCGCGGTTCCTCCACCAGCGCCCGCCGCAGGCCGTCCAGGGCGAAGGGGTGCATCCCGCCGTTCTCCGCGAGGTCGGTGAGGAGGGACGGGCCGTAGTACGCCCTCACGCCCGCGCGCAGGAACTGGGTCAGGGTGATCGTCGTGTCGCTGTAGCCGAGCAATGCCTTGGGGTGGGCGCGGATCAGCTCCGGGTCGAGGAAGGGGAGCAGCCGCACGGAGTCGTCCCCGCCGATGAGGCTGACCATGCCGTGAATGTCGGGGTTTTGCAGCGCCCAGTGCAGGTCGTCGGTGCGGGCCCGGGGATTCTCGTACAGAAATTCCGGGCCGCGCAGGGCGTTCGGGGCGGGCACGACCTCCCAGCCGAGAGCGTCGGCGACCTGCCGCACGCCCGCGTGGTAGCGGCCCATCACCTCCGTGACGAAGCCGCTGCTCAGGCTGAGCGCCGCGACGCGGGAACCGGGGGGCAGGCGCGGGGGGCGGACGAAGTGGGGCCTCACGCGGTCAGGGTACGCAAGGAGCCGGGGGCCGGGATGCGCCGGGTGGCGTATGCCTCCGGGTGGGACATAAAAAAAGCCGCCTCTCGGGCGGTGATGACATGAAAGATAGCGTCCTATGCATCCGGCGTCAACCTATGCACGCGACTTTCTTGCCGTCACTCGTTCAGGCTGAGCCACAGGTGATGCTGAGCGTACACCCGCCCCCCGTGGCGCACCGCATCGGGCTCGGTACCCCACAGCCGGAAGCCGTGGCGCCCGTACAGGCGGCGGGCGGCGCCCTGCGTCTCGGTCACGGCGAGGTGCAGGGAGGTCACATCCGGCCACGCGCGGGCCTGGGCGATGCCCGCCGCCACCAGCGCCGCGCCCACTCCCCGGCCCCGCGCCTCGGTGAGAACGGACACGCCCACGATCTCCGCCCGGTGTGCGAGGGCCGGGCGCGTCTCCCGCAGGACGGTCAGGATGCCGACGAGCGAACCCTCCAGAAAGGCGCCGAAGTTCACGACCCCGGACGTGGAATCGAGCCGCGCGGCGACCTCGGCGAGGGGTCGGGCCCCGTACTCCCCGGCGGTCGTGATGAAGGCAAGGGGATCGTTCCGCAGACCGGCGAGCCGGACATCCCGGTAGGCGGGGGCGTCGGCGGCGGTCAGGACCCGGACGGTCAGGCCTGAAGCCTCAAGCACGGGTGGGGACGGCGAGGCGGACGACCTCTGCTTCGCCTGCGCGTTCCCCGGCGGCGTGGCGGTCGCGCCAGTTCAGGACGTGGCCGGACTCGCGCACCCGGCGGGTGAGCCCCAGGTCGAGGTCGGCGACGAGCCAGCCGGGACGGTTCCACTCCCCCTCGGCGACGAGGCCGTCTTCGGGGAGATCGAGGTCGGCGGGGGCGTAGAGGGCGGCCCGGCCGCTGGCCTGCTCGACGGCGTAGGTCCAGTCGGCGTCGGCGATCAGCGGGGCGTGGAGGGCGTACATCTGGTTTTCGAGGGCGCGGGCCATGCCCCCCACCCGGACGCGGGTGTAGCCGGACCGTGCCGCCGTGAAGGAGGGCACGACGAGGAGTTCGGCACCCCCCTCGGCGAGACGGCGGGCGAGCGCCGGGAACTCGCTGTCGTAGCAGATGGCGACGCCGAAGCACGTCACTGTCCCGTCCCCCAGCCCCAGCTCGAAGACGCGCACGCCCGCGCCAGGGCTGATGAACCATTCCTCCGCCTCGAAGCGGGTCATCAGCAGCTTGTCCTGATGGGCGTGCGAGCCGTCCGGCCCGAAGACGAAGGCGCGGTTGACGAAGCCCTCACCCTGGGCGACCGGGTAGCTCCCGGCCACGATGGTGACCCCATGCGCCCGCGCCAGGCCGGAGTGCAGCGCCAGGAAGTCGGACAGCAGGGTCCCCAGCGCGGGCCGCATCCCCAGGATGTCGTGGTGCAGTTCGGGCGGCAGCAGGCTGACGAGTTCGAGGGCGGCGTACTCGGGGAAGACGAGGAGCCGCGCCCCCTGCCCCGCCGCGTCCTCCACCCAGGCCGTCACCTTCGCGGCGTAGGCCTCCCAGCCGGGGTGGAAGTCCACCGGGTACGCCGCCGCCGCCACTCGCAGGACACTCATGGGGAGGAGTCTACGCGCCGGGCGAGGTGGTGAAGGGGGGCGGGCGCCGTCCTTCGGCAAGGACAGATGAAGCGCGGCCCCGGGAGCGGCGGGATACCTTTGGGCATGGCGACGGGCGGCGGATTCGAGGACCTGACCGACGGCGAGGTCGAGCGGCAGGCTGACATGGAACGGCACTGGGCCGAGCGGTTGGAGGACGAGGGGCGGGCCACCGCCGAGCGCCTTCAGGCCTCCGGACTCACGGGCACCCTCCAGATCGGCGACGGCTTCAAATTCCGCTGGCTGCGCGGCGACGACGTGCTTGCCGAGTCGGACTTCCACCCGCGCTTCCCTGAGGCGTTCGAGGAGGCCGTGGCTCGGCTCCCGGCCTCCGAACAGTCCTGACCCCTCCCTCTAGACTGCCCCGCATGGGCGGACTCGTGTGGCTGGCCCTCGACGGTGTGGGGCACCCAGGTGACGCGCCGCCGGGCTCGGTGTGGGAACAGGACCTCTCCACGCTGCGCCCGTTCGTGGAGGCCGGGCGCGCGCTCGACGCCACGCTCGGCGTGCCGGGGCTGCCGCAGTCGGGCACCGGGCAGACCTGCTGGCTCACGGGCCGGGACGCGGTGCGGCACATGGGCGAGCATTTCGGGCCGCACCCGGGGCCGACCCTGCAACGCCTGTTGTGCGCCCATGCCCTCCCCGTGCGGCTTGTCCAGGCGGGCGCGCGGGTGGCGCTGGCGAACCACTACCCACCCGGCTACTTCGCGGCGCAGGCCCGCAGGCCCCGGCAGGGCTGCTTCCCCTTCGCCTTCGGGGCGGCGGGGGCGGGGCTCAACCCCCCCGGCGTGCCCCCCGTCCCCGCGACTCTGGGCTTGGGCTACGCCGAGCCCTGGCCGGAGATGACGCCCCCGGACGACCTGACCCGGCTGGGCGAGCGGCTGGCGCGCACCTCGGCGGAGCATGACCTGCTCGCCTGTGACCTGTGGTTCGGCGACTTCCTGGGGCACCGGGGCCGCGCGCCGACGCCGCCGGACGTGGAACGGGCCGGGCGGGCCTACCTCGCGCGGGTGGAAGCCCTCCTCGCCGGGCTGCTGGGATCGGGTGCCCGGGTGCTCCTCACGAGCGACCACGGCAACCTGGAGGACCTGACGGTCAAGGCCCACACCCTCGCGCGGGTGCCCTTCGCGGCCTCGGGCGGGCTGCCGGACGGGCCGGAGTCCCCCCTCGACATCGTGGACGGGGGGCAGATTCTCGCCGGGTGGTTCGGCCTGAAAGACGACCTCTCCGGCGACGGGGGACTTTAACCGCGCCACATCGGCATCCAAAAGTTATCCACAGACTTATCCACAGGCCCTGTGGACAACCTGGAACTGCCTGAAGCCGTCATCCCCTGGAAAGAGACTGGAAAGCCCGACTGGGACGGTGTTCTCAGGACCCTGGGACCCCGTGGAAAAGTTCCACGGAGTTATCCACAGGCGGGCGTCAACCTGTGGATAACTCGGGGGGCCACGCGCCTTTCGCCGCCCGGACGAAGGCGCGGACGCGCTCCGGGTCCTTGACACCCGGACCCGCCTCCAGGCGGCTCACGGCGTCCACTCCGGCGGGGCGCAGGGTGTGGATGGCCTCGGCGACGTTCTCCGGCCCCAGCCCTCCCGCGAGCCACGCGCCGGGGGGAAACACGTCCCGCAGGGCCGCCCAGTCGAGGGGCACCCCACCGCCGGGCTCCGGGGCGTCGAGCATGGGGGTGACGCCGGGGAAGGTCTGCCCGCCCGCGCCCGCCAGCAGGTCGGCGGGGCGCAGGACGCGCAGCACGGGATAATACCGGGCGACCTCGCCCACGTAAAGGTCGGGGAGGTCACCGTGGAGCTGCACCGCGCTCAGCCGCGCCCCGTCCGCCGTCCGCAGCACCTCGTCGAGGCCCCAGCCCAGGAAGACGCCAACGCGGGCGACCACCGGCCCCACGGCGAGCCCCGCCCCCCGTGCCACCTGCGCCGTCACCCGGCGCCTGCTGCCGGGCGCGAAGATGAACCCCAGGGCGTCGGCCCCGGCCTCGGCGGCGAGCAGGGCGTCCCCCACGCTGGTGGTGCCGCAGACCTTGACGCGGACGGGTGCGGGGAGGGTCACGCGCGCTCCTCCAGCGCCGCCACGCGGGCCTCCAGCTCGCGGGTGCGGCGGACGAGGGCGACCAGGAGCAGGGCGTAGTGGTCGTAGAGCTTGGGGCGCTCCAGCCGCGCCTCGCCGGACATCCAGTCGGTCAGGAGCCGCTCGGCCTCGCGCAGCACCTCCTCGTCGGGCACGTCGCGGAAGGGGCGCTCGCCGAGGATGCTGCGGGCGAAGTTGAGTTCGCGGTCGGTCATGCCGCCCATTCTGGCGCGCGGGTCGGCACCCGGCCAGCCTCGGCCCTCACCCCCCGCCCGGCACCCCCGCCTCCGCGAAGGTCCGCATCTCCCGGAGCGTGGCGGCGGCGGCGAGCAGCAGCGGCGCGGCCAGCACCCCGCCCGTCCCCTCACCCAGCCGCAGGCCGAGGTTGAACATCGGCTTCAGGCCCAGGTGCGCGAGCTGGGGAACGTGCCCGACCTCCGCGCACTCGCCCGCCGGGAAGAGGAAGTCGCGCAGGTGGGGGGCGAGCGCCACCCCGACGAGGGCGGCCGAGCCCTCCACGAAGCCGTCGAGAATGACCGCCCGCCTCAGCGCCGCCGCCTGAAGCATCGCCCCCAGCATCGCCGCGATCTCGAACCCGCCGAGGTCGGCCAGCACCCCCAGGGGGTCGGCGGGGTCGCTGCCGCCCCGGGCCAGCGCCCCCCGCACCGCCTCCACCTTGCGGACCAGGGTGGCGTCGTCCACCCCCGTGCCCCGGCCCGTCACGAGCGCGGGGTCAAGGCTGAGCAGCCGGGCCGTCATCGCGGCGGCGGGGGTGGTGTTCCCGATGCCCATCTCGCCGGGAACGATCAGGTCGGCGCCCTCCTCCACCGCCCGGCGGGTGAGGGCCGCGCCCACCAGGATCAGGGCGGTCGCCTCCTCGCGGGTCATGGCGGGTTCCACGCGCAGGTCGCCGGTGCCCCGCCGCACCGCCGCGCGCACGAGGGCCGGGTGCCCCGGCAACTCGGCGTTCACCCCCGCGTCCATCACGTACACGCGCGCGCCCACCGTCCGGGCTATGGCGTTCACGGCGGCGCCGCCCGGCCCGGCGGGCGTGTCGGCCAGGAAGTTCGCCACCATCGCGGGCGTGACCTCGGGGGGGTAGGCGCTCACCCCGCCCGCCGCGACCCCGTGGTCCCCCGCCGCGACGATCACCGCCACGCCGCGCGGCCACGGCCGGTCCGTCCCAAAGACTCCGGCGAGGCGCACCCCCAGCTCCTCCAGGTCGCCGAGCGCCCCGGCGGGCTTGGTGAGCTGCGCCTGCCGGGCGCGGGCCGCCTCCATCGCGGCAGGGTCAGCGGGTTGAACGGCCTGGACGAGGGCGGCGAGTGCGGGGGGGAGGGGAGTGGGCATGGGGCTCCTTGGGAGGGGTCAGGAATCAGGGGTGAGTGGGAAGTGGTTTGAGCCGCACGGGCAGGCCGCTCACGAGGAGCCAGGCCTCGTCGCTCTCCGCTGCCGACCGCTGGTTGACCCAGCCCAGCACGTCCCGGAAGCGGCGGGCGAGGGCGTTGTCGGGGACGATGCCGAGCCCGACCTCGTTCGTCACGAGGACGGTGAGGCCGGGCCGGGCGCGGGCGGCGGCGAGCAGCAGGTCGGCGCGGGCGAGGATCACGTCGTCGGATTCGCCCGCGAGGAGCAGGTTGCTCACCCACAGGCTCAGGCAGTCGAGGAGGACGGTCGGGGTGGAGGCGGCCCGGAGGGCACCGGGAACGCCCAGCGGTTCTTCCACCGTCACCCAGCCGCCGGGACGGTCCGCGCGGTGGCGGGCGATGCGGCCCTGCATCTCGGCGTCGAAGGCCTGGGCGGTGGCGAGGTAAGTGACGGCCTCCCCCGTGGCGGCGGCGCGGCGCTCGGCAAAGGTGCTCTTGCCGCTGCGCGCCCCCCCGGTGACGAGGACAATCACAGCAGCCCCCTCACGAAGTCCCAGTCCAAACTCGCCTTCACCCGGGCCGCGATGGCGTCCAACCGGGCGTCGAGGCTGTCGAGGGCGGCAGGAGGCGTCAGGCCAGCCCAGCCCAGGAACCGTTCGAGGTAGGCGGGGTGTTCGAGCAGGCCGTGGAGGTAGGTGCCGCGCACGTTGCCCTGCCGCCACAGCAGGCCCGGCGCGAGGTTCTGCACGCCCGGCCCCGGGGCCGTCCGCCCGTGGTGAATCTCGTAGCCCTCCAGCCTCAGCCCCGTCTCCGCGTCGGTGAAGGTGGTCAGCCGGGTGGTCTTCTCGGGGGCGAACTCGGTTTCAAGGTCGAGCAGGCCCAGGCCGGGCACCTCCCCCCCGCCCTCCACCCCGTGCGGATCGCCGACCGTGCGCCCGAGCATCTGGAGCCCGCCGCAGACGCCGAGAACCGGAACACCGGACAGAGCGGCGCGGGTGACGGCCCCGGCGAGCCCCACCCCACGCAGCCACGCGAGGTCGTCGGCGGTGCTCTTGCTGCCCGGCAGGATGACCGCCCGGGCGCCCTCCAGTTCGGCGGGCGTGGACACCCAGCGGGCGAGCGGGCCGAGCGGGGCGAACTCGTCGAGGTTCGACACACGCGGCAGCCGGGCAATGGCGACGAAGCCGCCCTCCTCCCACGCCTGCGGGCCCTCCAGCGCCACCCCGTCCTCCTCGGGCAGGGGGAGGTCGAGCATGGGCACGACGCCGACGGTGGGCACGCCGGTCTGTTCCCGCAGCCACTCGGGGGCGGGAGCGAGCAGGCGGGGATCACCCCGAAAGCGGTTGAGGATGAAGCCGCGCAGCAGGGCGCGTTCCCCCGGCGTCAGGCAGTGCCAGGTGCCGAGGAGGTGGGCGAACGCGCCGCCCCGGTCGATGTCGCAGGCGAGGAGCACCGCCGCCTGAGCCTCCAACGCCACCCGCATATTCACGATGTCGCTGGCGCGGAGGTTGACCTCGGCGGGGCTGCCCGCGCCCTCGATCACCACCACGTCGTACTCGGCGAGGAGGCTGTGGAGGGCCCCTTGCACGTGCGGCCACAGGTGCGCCTTGCGCTCGCGCCAGCCCAGGGCGGTGAGGTCGGGATTCGCGCGGCCCAGCAGGACGACCTGCGAGCGGGTGTTGGCCTCGGGCTTGAGGAGGACCGGATTCATCCGCACGTCGGGCACGACCCGCGCCGCCCGCGCCTGGACGATCTGGGCGCGGCCCATCTCCAGCCCGGCGGGGGTGACGCCCGCGTTGTTGCTCATGTTCTGGGCCTTGAAGGGGGCGACCCGGTACCCCTCACCCACGAGGGCGCGGCAGAGCGCGGCGGCGAGGTAACTCTTGCCCGCATTGCTCGTGCAGCCCTGAATCATGATCGCGCTACCCACGCGCGGCCTTCTTGCTCAGGAAGTCCGCCCAGGTCACCGTGCCGCGCGGCGCCTCCGGCTCCACGAGGTCGCCCCGCTGCATGGCGCGCAGAACCGGGTGCGGGAGCGGCAGGCGGAGGGGGAGCACCCGCCCCGCCCGCCCGCGCGCCGCAAGCCAGGCCCGCGCCATGTCCGGAATTCGCAGCACCTCCGGCCCGGCAAAGTCGAGGGTGCCCCGCTCTCCAGCGAGCACCCGCCGCGCGAGTTCGCGGGCCACGTCCTCCACCGCGACGGATTGGAGCACACCGTCCGGGACGAGGAGCCGGGGCAGGCGGCTCGCCTGGGTCAGCAGCCCGTCGGCGAAGTGGTGAAACTGCGTTGCCCGGAGGATCAGGTGGGGCAGACCGCTCGCCTCCACCAGCTCCTCGCCGCGCACCTTGCCCGCGTAGGAGCCGAAGCCCCGGACCCGCCGCGCGCCGACGATGGAGACGTAGGCGAAGTGGGGACGCCCGGCGGCGCGAGCCACTTCGAGCAGGTTCAGCGTGCCCTGCACGTCGCGCAGAGGATCACTCAGGTCGTGGGCGACGTGGACGACTCCGCTCACCCCCACCAGGGCCCGCGCGAGTCCAGACCCGGCGATGTAATTCGCGACGGCGTACTCGGCCCCCTCCACACGTCGCCCGGGTAGTTGCCGGGTCAGCACCCGGACCCGCGCTCCACCTTCCAGGAGCGACCGGACGAG
This sequence comes from Deinococcus aestuarii, assembly GCF_018863415.1. Taxonomy (NCBI): domain Bacteria; kingdom Thermotogati; phylum Deinococcota; class Deinococci; order Deinococcales; family Deinococcaceae; genus Deinococcus; species Deinococcus aestuarii. Next base: position 25,076 of record NZ_JAHKSN010000008.1, read on the forward strand.
CGGGCGTCCCAGGGGACCCGTGCCGCCCGTCACCAGGATCAGACGGTCAGCCATCTTCGCCTCCTTTCAGAATTTCGGCGAGGGTCCGCACCAGCACCCCGTTTTCCTCCGGCAGGCGGGTGGACACGCGCAGACGGTCGGGCAAACCGTAGCTCGCACAGTCGCGGACCCTCACGCCCCGCTCCAGCAAGGCCGCCGCCACGCGGGAAGCGTCCCCCACCTCCAGGGTGAGGTAGGGGGTGCCGTGGTGCTCGACCGGGCCGAAGGTCGAGAGGGCCGCCGCGAGGTCACGCGCCCCCCCGGCAACCTGTGGCAACGTCTGCGCGAGGAAGCTCCCCCCCTCCGGCAGCGCGGCGAGGACGGCGGCGGTCGAGGCGGGGAGGTGCCACGCGGGGGCGAGGTTGTCGAGGCGGGCCGTCACCTCCGGGGAGGCGAGCGCATAGGCGGGCCGCGCGCCGACCAGCCCGTGCGCCTTGCCGGGCGAGAGCACCCGGACGACGGCAGGGTGGGCAGGGGGAATGGGCGCGGCGGTGAAGGGCGCGTACGCCTCGTCCACGATCAGCAGCGCCCCGGCGGCGAGACAGGCGTCGGCGAGGGTCAGCAGCTCCTGCGCCGTGTGGGCGTGTCCGGTGGGATTGTGGGGGTGCCCGACGTACACGAGCACGACTCCGGGCGTGATCTTCGAAACGACCCGCCCAGGCGTCGTCACCTCCACCCCCGCCCGGACGAGGGCGGCGGCGCGGGCGAGTTCGCCGAAGGGGGCGTGGACGCTCAGCAGCGTCCTGCCGGGGGGCAGGCAGGCGCGGGCGAGGCGGTGGAGCAGGTCCGAGGCCCCGACCGAAAGGGTCACCCCGTCCGCATCCCAGCCGTGCCACGCGGCGAGGCGGGCGCGCACGTCCGCGTAGCCCGGGTCGGGGTAGTGGGCGTGGTCGGCATCCCGGAGAGCTTCCACCAGCCTCGGATTCGGGCCGTACGGGTTGGCGTTCACGCTGAAGTCGAGCCCGGCGAAGGTCCGGGAGGTCGGGCCTCCGTGTGGGGCGCGGGGCAAAAGGGGCGGGAGAAGGTCGGTCACGCGGCCCCCCGGCGGGGAGTGGGAAGCAGCAGCGCCACGGTCGCGAGCGCCACCGTCCAGCGGGCGAGGCGCAGGGCGCGGGGCACGTCCGCCGCCCCCGGCGCCCGCCCCCCCGCGTTCAACACGTACACCCCCCGCTTGTCGAGCCGCACCCCGAGGGCCCCCGCGAAGGCGCTCATGGGGTGCCCGGCGTTCGGGCTGGGGGTGGCCGGGGCGTCCCGGCGCCACATCCGCCACGCGCCGGGGGCGTCGAGCCCCGCCGGGGGGGCCGCGAGCACCGCGCACAGGGCCGTCAGCCGGGCGGGCGCGAGATTGAGAAGGTCGTCGGCGCGGGCGGCCAGCTTCCCCGAGTGTTCGAGGTCGGGCGTACGGTACCCCCACATCGCGTCGGCGGTGTTCGCGTAGCGGTAGAGGGCGGCGAGGGGCAGCCCGCCCGCGCGGAACATCAGCAGCGGCGCGACCACGCTGTCCGAGAGGTTTTCCGCGAGGCTTTCGATACACACGCCCGCGACTTCCGCCGCGCTCAGTTCCCCCGTCTCCCGGCTGACGAGGTGCCACGCCAGGAGCCGCCGCGCCCCCGGCAGGTCCCCGGCGGCGAGGGCGGCGTGGACCTCCCCCACCGCCCCGAACAGCGCCCGGCGGGCGAGGAGCGGCTTGAGGAAGGCGCCGCGCGTGATCCAGCCCCCCGGAAGGTGGCCCGCGAGGAGCCCGGCTCCGGTCGAGAGGGCCGCCCCGAGCCCCCACCACGCCCCCCCCTCGGCGAACCGTCCCGCCGGGGTGGTCGCCCGCCAGCGGCCCCGCGCCCCGTTCAGGAAGCTTCCCATCCAGACCACCGGATGCACGCCCGCGGGCGGCTCCCCCAGCGCGTCCAGCGCCAGGGCGAGGAGGAGCGACGACCGCGCACCGCGTCCCGCGTCCCGCCCCCTCATGAGCACGCTTCCACCAGCCGCCGGGCCAGCGCCTCGTCCGCCCCGTGGTGGAGGTGCAGGTAGCTGGCGAGGACGTTGCCGTGCGCGTAGCCTTCCTCCACCCGCCCCCCGGCGCCGTCCGTCCAGGCGTAGGCGGGCCGGGTGGGCGGGTGGGTCAGGACGCTGTGGTGAAACTCGTGCCCGCGCAGCGCCTGGCCCGCCGGGGCGAGCGGCGAGGGGGCCAGCGTGGTGGCGTCCCGGTAGCCCAGGGTGAGCCGGGGCGCCATCCGGGTGCGGTAGGGGATCACCCCGCACATCTCGAAGACCCGCCCCCCCGCGTCCTCCAGCGTCTCACCGAGGTACATCAACCCGCCGCACTCGCCGATCACCGGGCGCCCGTCCGCCGCGAAGTCGCGCAGGGCCGCCCGCAGGGAGACGTTCGCCGCCAGCTCCGCCGCGTGGGCCTCCGGGTAACCGCCGCCGAGCAGCACGCCGCCCGCACCGGGGGGCAGCCCCGCGTCCCGCAGCGGGCTGAAGGGCACCAGCCGGGCCCCCGCCTCGCGCAGGGCGTCGAGCGCGTCCGGGTAGTAGAAGTGAAACGCCTCGTCGTGGGCGTAGGCGATCACGGCGCGGTGTGCCGGGACGGGCGCGGGCGCCCCCTGAGCGGGCAGGGCGGGAGCCTCGGCCGCCTCCAGCAGGGCGTCCAGCCGGAGGTTCGCGGCGGCGCGCAGGGCGCTTTCCTCCTCCCAGCTCGCCTGCTCGGCGCTCAGCAGGCCGAGGTGCCGGGCGGGGAGATGCAGGGCCTCGTCGCGCGGGACGAACCCCAGCACGGGCAGGCCGATCTGGGTCAGGGCCACCTCGCACAGCCGCGCGTGCCGCTCCCCCGCCACCCGGTTGAGGATCACGCCGACGACCCTGAGGCCAGGGCCGCCCTGTTCCCCTCCAAACGTCCGCAGGCCGTGGGCCACCGCCGCGACCGTCCTCGCGCTGCCGCCCGCGTCGATCACGAGCACGACCGGGGCTTCAAGCAACCGGGCGAGGTCGGCGGTCGAGTGCGCGTCGCTCGCCGGGTCGCGCCCGTCGTACAGACCCATCACCCCCTCCAGCACGCAGATGTCCGCCCCCGACGCCGCCCGGGTGAACAGGGTCCGCAGCCGCTCCGGGGCGAGCAGGAAGGAGTCGAGGTTGCGCGCGGGCACCCCCGCCGCCCGCGTCAGGTGGGTGGGGTCGAGGTAGTCCGGCCCCAGCTTGAAGGGCCGCACCCGCAGGCCCCGGTGCCGCAGGGCCAGGCACAGGAGCGAGGCGACCGTCGTCTTCCCGCTGCCCGAGTGCGGCGCGGCGAGAACGAGCCGCCTCAAGACGGGCCCCTGGCGAGCGGCGCGGCCCGGCGCAGGAGGCCGAAGGTTCCCGTGACCGGCCTCCTGCCTTCTGCTCTCAGCCTTCGGCCTGTCCCCACGCCCACCCTCGCCGGAGGTCTAATGTTCGATCCCCGCCTGGGCGCCGATGCCCGCCTCGTAGGCGTGCTTGACGGGCTGCATCTCGGTCACGGTGTCGGCCAGCTCGATCAGCTCCGGCAGCGCGTCGCGCCCGGTGATCACGACGTGGAGCCCCGCGCCCCGCGCTCTCAGGGTCGCCTCCACGTCGGGCCAGGCGACCCAGCCGTACTTGAGGGGGTAGGTGAACTCGTCGAGGACCACGAGGTCGTGCTCGCCGGAGAGGATCGCCTCTTTCGCCAGCTCCCAGCCGTGCGCCGCGAGGGCCGCCGAAGTTTCCAGGTCGCGCGAGCGCCAGGTGAACCCGTCGCCCAGCCCCTCGTAGGGCAACCCCAGCGCGTCGAGGGTGCGGTGCTCGCCGAATTTCGCGTTCTCGTGCTTGAGAAACTGGAAGAGCCGCACCCGCAGCCCGCGCCCGTGCGCCCGCAGCATCAGCCCGAGCGCGGCGGTCGTCTTGCCCTTGCCCTTGCCGGTGTTGACGATCAGCAGGCCCCGGCGCCCCTTCGAGAGGTCCTCACGCTTGCGGTAGGTGTCCCGCGCCTCTTGCAGCTCGCGCATGGCGGCCTCGCGGCGGGCGGCGGTGTCGGGGTCGGTCATTTCAATGCCTCCGGGTGCAGCCAGCGGATCAGGGCGCGCAGGGCCACGGGCAGGCGGGGGCCGGGGCGAGAGAGGGCGTCCCGTTCCTCGGGGCTGGGGGTGTACACGCGCCCACTCCTCACGGCCTGGAGATTCGACCAGCCGGGTCGCGTCCGGGCCTCCGTCAGGGGCACGCCGATCATCACCTGCGGGTTGGCCTGCACGATGAGTTCGGGGTCGATCTTCGGGAAGTCGCCCAGCCGCGCGGGCACGATGGTCCGCCCGCCCGCCTTGTCGATCAAGGTGCCGATGAAGGAATTGGGGCCGACCGAGTACGGGGTCGGGTCCACCTCGTAGTAGGTGCTCACCTTGGGCAAGCGGGCCACGCTCGCCTGGAGCGTATTCAGCTCGCGCCGCATCCGCGTGATGAGGTTCAGCGCCCCCGTCTCCCGGTTCGTCAGCCGGCCCAGCACCCCGATCTTCTCGAAGACGTCGTTGTACGTCTGGGCGCTGCCGCCGTACACGGTCAGGCCCGCCTGCGCCAGCTTCTCGGTCAGCCTGGAGCCGCTCGACTCGTCCGCGAGCACGAGGTCGGGCTTCAGGGCCAGGATCGCCTCGATGTCGGGCTGGAAGGCGCTGCCGACCTTGGGCAGCCGGTCCGTCACCGCCTTGGGGAAGTTGCTGAAGCGGTCCACCGCCACGAGCTTGCCCCCCGCGCCGATGGCGGCGAGCGTCTCGGTGTGGCTGGGCAGCATGGAGACGATGCGCCGGGGCTCGCCCCTCAGGGTCACGGTGCGGCCCAGGTCGTCCCGGACGGTCAGGGGGTAGGAGGTGGCGAGCGCGGCGCCGGTGAGCAGCGCGGCGAGGGGGAGCAGGCGGGCAGGGTGACGCATGGGGGCAGGAGACTCCGGCGTGCGGGGCGGGGAGCGGAAGCGGTCGCACGGCAAAAGCCCGCTCCAGCCGGGGCCGGAGCGGGCATCACGGCCCGGGAAGCCGGGGGGGATGCGCGGTCTCGAAACGGGCCCTCTGACGGCGAGAGGTGCCCCGTGTTCACCCTGTTCATAGGGGGCACGGGGCGTCCCTGGGCGGCATTCGGGCTGACAGGACGGGACGCCTGCTTACCGCTGCGCGACAGCGCCGGACTCTCACCGGACTTCCCCGACACCAGGTGCGGGCAGGGTAACAGAGGCGGGGGGGTGGAAGGCAACCCGGCGGACAATCCGGGCCCTTATTCCGGCGGGCGCAGGGCCGTCAACCACCAGTGCCCGTCCGAGCGCCGCAGCGTGGCGGCCGTGCCGGGCGGTGTGGCGACGGCCCGCAGCCCGACCGTGAGGCGCAACGCCGCCTGCATGGGTCCGGCGTGCGTGAAGGCGACGACCTCGCCGGATTCGGGGAGGCCAGCGAGCCAGTCCCGAACGCGGGCATGAAAGCCCCGGCCCGTCTCCCCTCCCGGCGGCCCGCCGTCCGAGTCGGGATCGGCCAGGGCGTCGATCCAGGCCCGCGGCGCCTCCCCGAATGCTGCCTCCAGCTCCGCCCAGGTCCGCCCCGCCATCACCCCGAAGCGGGCCTCCAGCAGGGCCGGGGTGGGCACGGGCTGATGGAAGCCGGCGAGCGCAGCGGTCTCGCGGGCCCGGCGGCTGGGGGAGGTGAAGGCCGCCGCGTCCGTCGGCAGCCGTAGCGTGCGGGCGAGGGCACGTCCTTCGGGGGAGAGGGGCGCGTCTTCATCCTCTCCCGGATAACGGCGCTGGGCGTTCGGCACGGTGGGCGCGTGGCGGACGAGGTGGAGCGTCAACACCCGCTCACCCCCGGCCCCATGCGAAAGCGCACAGGGCCGCGAGTTCCGCCGTCACGACGACGAGCCCGTAGGTGTCGCCGTTGAGCCCCCCGCCCAGCCGGGAGGCGGCGAACCGGGCGACGAGCAGCGCGGCGGCGAGCGCGGCGAGCGCAGCCCCCCACGCGCCGGGGAGGATCAGGGCGGGCAGGGCGAGGAGCAGCGCGGCCCCCCAGCGACCTTCCCGCGAGCGCGCACCCAGCGACTCCTGCCGCGCCGCCGGGTAGAGGTTCATGGGGAAGAGCAAGACCGTCCGTGCCACGACCGCCGCGACGACCGGGGCGAAGGCCGGAATCGGCGCCGAGAGCAGGCTCCACAGGGTCAGCAAGGCAAGGACGCCCACGGCGAGGCCGAACGCCCCCACGTGCACGTCGCGCAGGATTTCCAGCCGCCGCTCGGGGCTCTTCAGGGCGAACAGGGCGTCGGCGCTGTCCACCAGCCCGTCGAAGTGCAGCATCCCCGTCACCGCCAGCCACGCCCCCACCGCGAGGGCCGCCCGCACCCCGTCCGGCAGGGGCAGGGGGAGCCACAGCAGCAGGGCCACCACACCGCCCACCGCGTACCCGGCGAGCGGATAGTAGGCGCTCGCCCGCGCGAAGTCCCCCTCCCTCACCTCGCGGACATGCGGAAGGGGCAGCGTGGTCAGGAAGGTCAGCGCCAGGTGGGCCGCGTCGAGCTGTCGCCGCCAGGAGGAGCGGGAATCGGTCATGGACGAATCACGAGGGGGATGGTGGCACAGGTGAACGGCGAGCAGACTGGTTGTTCTTGCTCCTCCCCCTTGAGGGGAGAGGCCCGGACTCGCAGAGCTGCGGAGCAGGGGGTGAACGGGCAGGGCATCCGAGAAAAAGTGTCGTTGATCCCCTCGATCAGCCGCCGACCTTGGCTCCGCTAGGCGCGCTTCCCCCTCTACCCCCCCAACGTCGCCCGCCCCCGCACCCGCTTCGCCCTGACCGCCTGCCCCGCGAGCGCCACCGTGAACTGCACCCCCAGCACCCCCGCGATCACCCCCGTGATGCTCGCGTCGAGGGCCAGGGCGACGGCGTACCCGACCACGCTGGCCGTCAGCCCCGCCAGCAGGGTCAGCCCCAGGGCCTGCCGCAGACGGCGGGTGAGCAGCAGGGCGGTCGCGGGCGGCACGATCATGAAGGCGACGACGAGCACCGCCCCCACCGCGTCGAAGGCGGCGACGGTCGTCAGCGCGACGAGGGTCAGCAGCGCCCCGCCGATCAACGCGGGCGAGAAGCCCAGGGTGCGGCTCAGGCCCGGGTCGAAGGTGCTCAGCCGCAGTTCCTTGAACAGCAGCCCGACGAAGAGGGCGTTGACAAGGAGCATCCCGCCCATCAGCAGCCACGCGACCGGCAGGCCGAGCCAACCGGTCCGAAAGGGCGTGTACGCGATCTCCCCGTACAGCACGGCATCGAGGTCGAGGTGGACGTTGCTGTAGTTCAGGCTCACCGCAATGACCCCGGCGGCGAAGAGGGCCGGAAAGACCAGCCCCAGCGCCGCGTCCGCCTTCACCCGACCGCTGCGCGTGAGGAGGGCGGTGAGCGCCACGGTCACGAGCCCGAAGAGCGCCGCCCCCACAAGCGCGGGCAGGGTGGCGAGGCTCCCGCCCGTCACCCAGTACCCCGCCACGATCCCGGGCAGCGCCGAGTGGCTGATCGCGTCGCTCAGCAGCGCCTCGCGCCGCAGCACCAGGAACAGGCCCAACAGCCCGCACGCCCACGCCACGAACACGGCGGTCACCACGATCACGAGGTCGAAGTCCAGGGGCAGCGGCGCCGGGGTCATGCCTGTCCCCCCGAGTTCAGCTCCCGCAGGAGCCGGGCACGCACCCGCCGCTGCCGCACGAGTTCGGCCAGGACTCCCCGGCGCGGCGCGACGAGGAGGGACAGCACCGCGAGGGCGGTCGCGGCGAGCACCGTCACGGCCCCGGTCGGCAGGCTGCCCGCGCCGGAGGAGACGCCCAGGCTCAACCCCGCTCCCAGCGCCCCGCTCAGCGCCCCGAAGGCCCCGGCGAGCCCCAGCATCCCCGAGAGGCTGCGCATCCACTGCCGCGCGGCGACGGCGGGCGCGATCAACATGGCGGCCATCAGCACCACCCCGACCGTCTGGAGGCCGATCATCACCGCGAGGACGGTGAGGGCCGTGGAGAGCGCGGTGAGCCCCGGCACGGGCCAGCCCTGCACCCGCGCGAAGTCGGGGTCGAAGAGGCTGATCTTCAGCTCCTTGTGGAGCAGGGCGGCGGTCCCCAGCGCCAGCGCCCCGAGGAGGGCGAAGCGGATCACGTCCCCCTGCGTCAGCGCGGCGGCCTGCCCGAAGAGGAACTTGTCGAGCCCCGCCTGCGCGGCGTTCCCGCTCTGGCCGATGGCGGTCAGCATGGCGATCCCGATGCCGAAAAAGGCGCTGAAGGTGACCCCCAGGGCGGCATCCTCCTTCAGGCGGCTGTACCGGAGGATGGCGAGCGCGAGGAGGGAGGCGGCGAGCCCGCTGACCCCCCCGCCCAGGAGCAGGCCCAGCGTGTCGCGCGTGCCTGTGAGCAGGAAGGCCGCGCAGATGCCCGGCAGCGCGGCGTGCGCCACGGTGTCCCCGATCAGGCTCTGGCGTCGCAAGACGGAGAAGGTGCCCAGCGTGCCCGCCACGAGGCCCAGCAATGCCGAGCCGAGCAGGATGCTGCGCAGGGTGTAGTCGGTCAGGAGGTCGAGGGGATTCACGGCCTCGCCCCCCCGGTCCCTGGCGACAGGTCCCCGGCGAGGGCGGCGGCCAGAGCCCCGTGCCGTTCCCCGTAGGCGGTCCGCAGGTTCGCCGGGGTGAAGGCCACCTCCGTCGGCCCGCTGGCGACGAGTTCGACGTTCAGGAGCGCCACGTGGTCGAAGTAGTCCCGCACCGTGTCGAGGTCGTGGTGGACGGCGACGACGGTCCGCCCCTCGCGTCGCAGCTCGCGCAGCACGTCCACGATGGCCCGCTCGGTCACCGCGTCCACCCCCGCGAAGGGCTCGTCCATGAAGGTGAGGTCGGCCCCCTGCGCCAGCGAACGGGCCAGGAACACCCGCTGCTGCTGCCCGCCCGACAGCTCGCTGATCTGCCGCCCGGCGAGGTCGGCCATCCCGACCCGTTCCAGGCAGCCCAGGGCCGCCTCCCGCTCGCGGCGACCGGCGCGGCGCAGCCACCCGAGCCGCCCGTACAGGCCCATCGTCACCACGTCGAGGGCGCTCGCCGGGAAGTCCCAGTCCACGCTCGTCCGCTGGGGCACGTAGGCCACCCGGGACCGCACCCGCGCGAGGGGCTGCCCGAAGAAGAGGGCCTCCCCCGAGAGGCGGGGCACCAGCCCGAGCGCCGCCTTGAGCAGGGTGCTCTTCCCCGCCCCGTTCGGCCCGATGATCGCGGTGAGGGACGCGGCGGGCACATCAAAGGAGACGTTCCACACGGCGGGCCGCTCGCGGTAGGCGACGCTCAGGCCGCGCAGGGCGAGGGGGGGAGCAGGGTGGGTCGCGGTCAGGGGCGCGGCGGCCCCGAGGGTGACGGTCATTTCAAGGCCTCCACGATGCTTGCGATGTTGTGGCGCACCATGCCGACGTAGGTGCCCTCGGGCGTGCCGTGCTCCCCGGCGGCGTCGGCGTACAGCTCGCCGCCGATCTCCACCGCGTGCCCGCGTGCCCGCGCCGCCTCGCGCACGGCCTGCACCGCGCGGGGCGAGACGGTGGACTCCACGAAGACGGCCTTCACGTTCCGCTCGGCGAGGAAGGCCGCCAGGGAGCGGACGTTCTGCCCGCCCGCCTCCGCCACGGTGCTGATGCCCTGGAGGCCGCGCACCTCCACCCCGTAGCGGCGCGAGAGGTAGCCGAAGGCGTCGTGCGCGGTCACGAGGACCCGCTGCCGTTCGGGCACGGTGCGGAACTGCGCGGCGGTCCAGGCGTCCAGATCGCGCAGCTCGCCCAGGTAGCGGCCCAGATTGGCCTCGTACACGGCTTTCCCCTCGGGGTCCACCCGGCTCAGCGCCTCCCCCGTCGCGCGGGCGGCGTAGGCCCACAGGGTCGGGTCGAACCAGACGTGGGGGTCGTGCGCGCCGCTCAGGGTGAGCAGGCGGTCCTCCGGAATCGCCTCCGAGACGGCCACGCTGGGCACGCGGGCATTGAGCGCGTGGAGGATGTCCACCATCTTGCCCTCCAAGTGCAGCCCGCCGTACAGCACGAGGTCGGCGCCCGCCAGCCGCCGCACGTCCCCGGCGGACGCCTTGTAGAGGTGGGGATCGACCCCCGGCCCCATCAGCCCGGTCACCCGCACCCGGTCCCCCCCGATCTGCGAGGCGAGGTCGGTGATCATGTTGACGGTGGTGACGACGTGGACGCGCCCGTCGGCCGCCTCGCCCTCCCCCGGCGTAGTCGCGCAGGCGGTGAGGGCGACGGCCAGCAGCGCGGCGGGAAGAGCTTTCAACGCTCCGCCTCCCCCGCGTGGACCTGGACCTGCGCGGCCACGCCGAGGGCGAGGGGGAGGGCCACCCCGCCCGGCAGGACGAGGGTCAGGGTGCCGAGCGCGGCGTCCACCCGGTCCACCCGCACGGCAACGCCCGGCGTCAGGCCCGCCGTGACGAGTGCCCGGAGCTGCGACGGGTCCGCGTCGGGCACGCGGGCGACAGTGCCCGCCTCTCCCGGCGCCAGTTGGGTCAGGCGGCGCTCCTCGCGCTCGGGCAGCTCCCCCGTCAGGGTGGGGATGGGGTCGCCGTGCGGGTCGTGGGTGGGGTCGCCCAGCCAAGCCGCGATGCGCGCCTCCAGCCGCTCGGAGAGGACGTGTTCCAGCCGCTCGGCCTCCTCGTGCACCTCGTCGAGCGGCACGCCCAGCGCGCGGTGGAGGAAGAGTTCGAGCAGGCGGTGGTGGCGCAGCACCTCCAGCGCCACCCGCTGCCCCTCGCCCGTGAGCTGCGCCCCCTGGTACAGCGTGTGCGCCACCAGCCCCTGCTCGCCGAGCTTGCGCAGCATCCCGGTCGCGCTGGCGGGCGCCACCCCCAGCGCCTCCGCCAGGGCCTGCGTGTTCACCTTGCCGTGCTGCCCGAGGAGATACAGGTGCTTGAGGTAATCCTCGGCGGAGGGCGAGAGGATGAGGGCCGTCATGACTCTATTTTAGGCGTGCCTAAAATCATGTCAAGAGTCGGGCACGGGGCGGTGGGACTTTTGACCGCCTTCCCGCTGCTCCTCTGTGAGGTGACTTTGACCCACTCCACCCCCGACGCCCTGGGCGATGAAAAACCCCGCCGGAGCGGGGCGCTGAACTGGGGTTCGGGTCGCGCAGGGGGTCCGGGAAAGCCGCGCTCAGGCGGCGAGTTCGGCCTGGATCACCTGGAGGCGGCGACCGCCCGCGAGCTGGGCGACGATCTCGTGCCGAAGGGCGTTGGCGCTCTCCAGGCCCAGTTCATCGATCAGCCGCACGAAGTCGATCTCACGGTACGCCCGGTCATCGGCTTGGGCGTGGGCGAAGTAGGCCACCAGCTCTTCGAGGGTCAGGGGAGACACACCTTCAGCTTGCACCCCGGGGATTAAGCTTTCCTTATAAAACCTCTCAAACTGCTGAGGTTGAGCGTCGAAGGAACGGAAGAGGGCCGGGGCAACGCCCCTCAGTGGGGGCCCGTCATCCCTCCCTCCCAGGTCACCCACATCGGCTCGGCCACGTAGCCCAGGCGGACGTTGACCCGCAGCATGGGGAGGTTGAGGACCGTTCCACCCGTTCCGGCCCGTACGTACCCTTCCGCCCGCGCCCACGCAAGGGCCGAGGACTTGACCAGGGTGGCGAGGCCGCGCGAGCGGTGGTCGGGGTGGGTCACGGTCTGCTCGCTCTCCACGGCCCGGCCCCCCGGGGTCAGGCGGGTGACGGCGACGACCGCGCCCCGGAAGCGGACGACGAAGGCAGCTTCTTCCCGCAGGACGGTCGCGCGCAGTTCCTCCCGGGTCAGCAGCTCGGGGGTCGTCGTGGGGTTGCGCGGCGCGTCCCGGATGCCCAGCTCGTGCAGGGTGTGCAGGGCCGCCCAGTCCGTCTCCGACGTATCCGGACCCAGCCGCCCGACCTCGTAGCCCCGCAGGAACAGCCGCTCCTCCAGCGGGCGGAGGCGCCCGGGGTCGAACCCTCCCAGCTCCAGGTGCGCCCCCCACGACTGCCACGCGTTGCGGAAGCCCGCCGCGTGGAAAAAGCCCATCGTCTCGGGCCAGTCCTCGCGCGTCACGCCGAGCAGGCGGGTGAAACCGTCCGGCAGCCCGGCGAGGGCCGTCAGGTACAGCGCCGTGAAGGCCGACCCGTCCCCCGCGAGGTCGAGCCGCAGCGCATCCGGTGTGCCCGGGCCGAAGGGGCCGAGCCGCAGGGTCGCCACCACCTCACCGCCACGCTCCGCCACCAGGCGCAGCTCGTCCGGGTCGTCGCTCTCGCGGAACTGCTCCGGCGCAGACGTCCAGTGTCCCCGCACGCCCCCCGTGACAAGCCGGGCGACGGCGGGAGCGTCGGCGTTCTGGAAGGGGCGTACCGTGGGAGGCGTCTCCATCGCGGTCGGGGCAGGAACGTTCATACGCTTAGGGTGTGGCCGCGAGGTCCCACGGCGCGAATCCGGGGCATAGGCGAAATGGCGGAGGCGTGCATATGCGCCCCTCCCTTTAGGGGACATACCTGTGACAGCCGCTGCCTCCACCCATACAGGTCAACTCATACTCAGGTTACATTCACGTATTGACTTGACAGGATTACGCCACCGCCGTATTCTGCTCTCACCGGAATGGAAGCGCCGTCGGTGTGCTTGTTCCCCGGACCGGAGGGAGCCGAGCGCCCCCAACCTTTCTTCAGACCGTGCCCCTGCCTGTCTCCGGCGGGGGCATGTGCTTCCCGCGAGATTTCTCTGGTCTCCGGGTGAAGACAGACCGAGCCGGCCCCTCTTACAGGCCGATTACACTGGCCGCATGACTGTCACCCAGCAGCAGAGTGTGGACCAGCTCAGCGTGAACACCATCCGCACGCTGTCCATCGATGCCGTCCAGCAGGCCAACAGTGGGCACCCGGGAGCGCCGCTCGGGGCGGCCCCGATAGGGTACGTGGTGTGGCAGCGCTTCCTGCGCCACAACCCCAAAAACCCCGAGTGGGCCGGGCGCGACCGCTTCGTGCTGTCGGCGGGGCACGCCTCCATGCTGATCTACTCGCTGCTGCACCTCACCGGGTACGACATGCCCCTGGAGGACCTCAAGAACTTCCGCCAGTGGGGCAGCAAGACGCCGGGGCACCCCGAGTTCTTCCACACCAAGGGCCTCGACGCGACCACCGGCCCGCTCGGCCAGGGCGCGGCGATGACGGTCGGCATGGCGATGGCGGAAGCCCACCTCGCCGCCCGCTACAACCGCGAGGGTTTCCCGGTCTTCGACAACTACGTGTACTCCATCCTGGGCGACGGCGACCTTCAGGAGGGCGTGAACCACGAGTCGGCGGCGCTGGCCGGGCACCTCAGACTCGGCAAGCTGATCTGGCTGCACGACGACAACTCGGTGCAGCTCGACACCGCGACCGACAAGGCCGAATCCGAGGACACCGCCGAGCGGTACCGCGCCTACGGCTGGGAGGTGCTGCGCGTCGAGGACGGCAACAACCTGGGCGAGATCGAGTCGGCGATCCGGCAGGCGCAGGGGAACAAGGACCAGCCCACCCTGATCCAGGTCCGCACCATCATCGGCTTCGGCAGCCCCCGCGCGGGCACGAGCAAGGCGCACGGCGAGCCCCTGGGCGCGGAGGGTGTGGCGGAGACGAAGGCCGCCCTGGGCTGGAGCTACCCGCCCTTCACGGTGCCGGGCGAGGTGCGCGCCCACATGGACGCCACCGAGCGCGGGGCGCGGCTGGAGGCCGAGTGGCAGGCGATGTTCGACCGCTACCGGGAGGCGCACCCCGACCTCGCCGCCGAGGTGATGGCCCTCCTCAAGCGCGAGCTGCCCGAGAACCTGGAGGGCGCCCTGCCGAACTTCGAGGTCGGGGGCAAGGGCGTCGCCACCCGCAACGCGAGCGGGGAGGTCATCAACGCATTGGCGAAGGTCGTGCCCGGCCTGATGGGCGGCAGCGCGGACCTCAGCGGCAGCACGAAGACGACGATCAAGGACGGCGGCGAACTCCTGCCCGGCCACTACGGGGGCCGCAACGTCTACTTCGGCGTGCGCGAGTTCGGCATGGCCGCCGCCGCGAACGGGCTGGCGCTGTACGGCGGCCCGCGTCCCCTCGTGGGCACCTTCCTTGTGTTCGCGGACTACCTCAAGCCCGCCTTCCGCCTCTCGGCGATCCAGATGCAGCCCGTCACCTACGTCCTGACGCACGACTCCATCGGCCTGGGCGAGGACGGGCCCACCCACCAGCCCATCGAGCAGCTCGCCATGCTGCGCGCCGTGCCGAACGCCCGGGTGATCCGCCCCGCCGACGCGAACGAGACCGCCGCCGCGTGGCTGATGGCGCTGGAGCACGGCACCGGCCCCACGGCGCTGGCGCTGTCCCGCCAGGACCTCCCCGTCCTGCCGCGCAACCACGCGGGCGTGAGAAAGGGCGCCTACGTGGTGCGCGACGCCGAGGGGGCGCAGGTCATCCTGGTCGCCTCGGGGTCGGAGGTCAGCCTGGCGCTGGACGCCGCCGAGGCCCTGAGCGGGGAAGGCATTCCCGCCCGCGTCGTCTCGATGCCCTGCATGGAGGTCTTCCGCGAGCAGGACGCCAGCTACCGTGACTCGGTGCTCACCCCCGGCGTGAAGCGCGTCGCCATCGAGGCCGCCGCCAAGCAGCCCTGGTACGAGTGGGTGGGCTCTGACGGTGCCGTGGTCGGTATGGAGGGCTTCGGCGCCTCCGCCCCCGCCAAGGTGCTGTTCGAGAAGTTCGGCTTCAGCGTGCCGAACGTGGTGAAGGTGGTGAAGGGGATTTTGTAGGCGGTCAGCTTTCAGCCGTCAGCGGTCAGCCGAAGAGGGGCGTTCATCTCCCGGTGCGGGGATGAACGCTTCCTCTTTAGTTGAGTGCCCGAGTTTTTTACTCCTCCCCCCTTGTGGGGGAGGTTGGGAGGGGGGAAAACGCCAACGCCCTCCCTGCGCCCTCCACCTTCAAAGAAAAAGGCGCCAAAGCCTCCGCCCCAGCGCCCTCCTTCCTCTTCTCGGCCTTTACGACTCGGTCCCCAGATTATCCTTCGCCCACTGATAGAACTCCGGCTTATAGAACTCCAGCCGAATCTTCTTGTACTCCTTCGTCGAGTACAGGATGGCGTGGTCGAGGCCGGGAGCGACCTCGCGCTCGATGGCGGCGATCTTGCCGAACGCCTCCTCCTTGCTGCGCCCGTGGACCATCGTGAAGATCGTGTAGGGCCACTCGGGGTAGGTCGGGCGCAGGTAGCAGTGGCTCACCGCCTTGAACTCGGCCATGCGGCGCCCCGTCTCGGCGACCTGCTCCTGCGGCACGGCCCAGACGCCCATCGCGTTGAAGGTGAAGCCCGCCTTCTGGTGCCGGAAGACGGCGGACACCCGGCGCAGGGCTCCGGCCTCCTTCATCTTCTGAGCGTGCACGGCCACCTCGTCGATGCTCAACCCCAGGGCGGCGCAGGCGTCGGCGTAGGGCTCCTCGGTGACCGACAGGTCCTTCTGGAACTCCAGCACAAAGGCGCGGTCGAGGTCCGTCACCCCATAGCCGATGTTGCGGTCGGCGTTCGTGTACTGCGGGGCGGCCTTGGCGTTCCAGTCCTCCTTGCCGCTCATGTCGAACTCGACCCCGATCTTGAAGAGGTGCAGGGTGGGCATGAGGCGGGTGACGCGGGCGCCGCTCAGCTCGTGGAGCTTCTGGACGTGCGCCTCCAGGTCGCTCTCGGGCGGCACGGCGATGGTGTACCAGAGGTTGAAGGCGTGGTTGCGTTTGTAGTTGTGGCTGACCCCGGGGTGCCCGTTCACGATCTCCGCCCCCGCGTCCAGATGATCCTCGTCGTACACGGCGGCGACCAGGCTCGACTTGTAGCCCAGGGTGCGGGTGTCGAAGATGGCGCTGACCTGCCGCAGCACCCCCTCGGCCTTCACCTCGCGCAGGATGCCCAGGGCCTCCGCCTCCGTCAACCCCACCTCCTCGGCAATGACGCGGTAGGGGCGCTGCACGATGGGGATGTCGCGCTGGATGCGGTTCAGCAGTTGCTCGCGCGGGGTCACCTGCGCGGGCGTGGGGGCGGGGGCCGTCATGAGCCCAGGATACGTCTCCCCCACGCGGCAGAACGTCCCCGAACGAACGGTCAGCAGAAGCCGCGTCCCTGAGAGCTGACCGCTGAAAGCTGACGGCTCCCGATGGTCCACAATGCGCTTATGGTCACCGCAATCGTGATGGTCCAGGCCGAGCGCCAGCGTATTCAGGAAACCGCCGAGGCTCTGGCGGGCGTGCCCAGCGTGCGCGAGGTCTACTCGGTGACGGGCGAGTGGGACATCGTGGCCCTGTTGCGCCTCGACCGCTACGAGGACCTCGACGACGTGGTGACGGGGCACCTCCGGAAGGTGGACGGCATCACCCGCACCCAGACGATGCTCGCCTTCCGCACCTACAGCGAGGCGCTGCTCGACCAGGGCTTCGGCGTGGGGCTGGACGAGGGGGAGGGCGGGGGGGCGTAAGGGCGGCACAGAAAGCCGTCCGAGTGGGCGGACACGTTCAGGACAGGACCGGCGAGACCGCCAGGCATGGGAGGCAGGGTGACGGCAGCATGGCAGATGGCGGGAACGGAAGACGAGGTTGTGACCCTCGATCTGGTGAGTCCGGTGGGGGCCATTCAGCGGGCACTGGTCCTGGAGAGTGAGGCCCTCCGGCTGTCCTCGCGGTGAAGGAGGCGGCACCCGCCCTTCGGGAGCTTGGTCTTCGGCACCTCACGATCTCCGTCGGGCCGGGTGGCGGCTTGATTCTGACCTGCCGGATCGATCCGAGCATGGAGGACGAGTATCTCCCCAAGCGTGATTTGGGGGCGGCCCTGATGGACGCCGCCCGCACCGCCGGGGGCTGGGTGGACGAACTCATCTCCAGACGGCAGATGCCCAGTAAGGCCAGGCACGAAGCGCAGGCCCAGCACAACAGGGGCATCCTCGACGGTCTTCCCGAGAATGCGCTCGACTGGCGAGCCACCCTGATGATGTACCCCGCCCTGCACGTGATCCGGGCGTCCATCAGCGACGTTCGACCCGGTGACCAGAACACCGGCTTCAACGACGAGAGTATTCCTCGCATCCTCCAACGCGAAGTCCCCACGCCGCTTGTTGAGGTTGCCAGCGCCTTTGTGATCCTGAAAAGGCTCAGCCAAGCCGCCCGCTACGAGTGCAGGGACGAGCGGTGGCCGGAGCGGAAATTGCCAGAGGCACAGGCTGCCTACGACGACATTCTGGAAAGGTTACGCGGCCTGGGCATCTCCATCTGACTGTCCCTCACCGACGCCCCGCCCGCCACAACAGCAGCAGGCCCGCCAGCACCGCGATCAGGTCGGGCGCGTAGGCGGCCACGGGCGGCGGCAAGGCCCCGTTCTCACCCATCACCCGGAAGACGCTCCAGGTGGCGTAGTAGGCGAAGCTCAGGAGCAGCGCCCACACCAGCCCCAGGTTGAGCCCGCTGCGGAAGGTGTACACGGCGAGGCTGACCGCGAAAAAGGCCAGCGCCAGCGCGGCGAGCGGTTCGGCGAAACGGCGGTGCAGGGCGGTGAAGTCCTTGGGCGCGCGGACGTTTTGCTCGCGGTAGGTGTTCGTGCGCTGGACGAGTTGTGAGATCGGCAGGTAGACGGGGTCGAGCGCCGCGCTCCCGCCCTCGAAGCTCGCCTGCACGTCCTGCACGGGGAGGGTGCCCCGCGCGAAGGTCATGACCGTGACGGGTCGCGCGTCCTGGAAGGTCTCCCGCCGCCCGTCCTCCAGCTCCAGGACATTGCTGCCGGGCCTCAGGCGCCCACGCCGCGCCGTGATGACCTCGCGGGGGGGGAGGCCGGTCTGCATGGTCACGATCCGCAGGTCGCGCAGCTCACCACCCGGGAGCGCCTGCCCCACGCTGATCGCCCGGCCCAGCGCGTCACGCAGCACCAGGCCACTCCCGCCCGGCCCCGTCTCGCCCAGCCCGATCACCCGGGGGTTGTCGAGCACGATCTCGCGCTGGACCCCCTGTACGCGCACCTTGGCGCGGGTGACGAAGACCTCGCTGAGGGCGAAGGACAGCACCGTCACCCCCGCCGCGAGGAGCAGCACGGGGCGGAAGAGCCGTGAGGCCGGGACCCCGCCCGCCAGCGCGGCCTTGATCTCCGAGTCTGCGGCGAGGCGTGACAGGGCGAGCAGGGCGGCGAACATCAGGGCGATGGGCAGGGCGGTAGCGAGGGCCTCAGGAATGTTCAGAGCGACGAGCCGCGCGACGAGGACGGGATTGGCCCCCTTGGCGAGCAGGGGCGCGATGGCGTCTTCGAGCAGGCTCAGCAGCACGAGCACGATCACGGCGGCCAGCGCCCCGACGAGCGTGGGCCCGATCTCCGTGAGGACGTAGCGCTCGAACCGCTTGGGAGCGAGCGTCACCGCAGCCTCCAGGCAAGGGAGCTCGCGAACAGCAGGAACAGCAGGTTGGGCAGCCATGCCCCAAGCGTTGGGGCCAGCGCCCCCGCCCGCGCGAGTTGCGGCACGGTCGTCCACACGACGTAGAACACCACGATAAACACGAGCACCGCCGCGAAGGCCGCCGCCCGGTTGCGGATCAGCAGCCCCAGCGCCCCCGCCGCGAGCGCGAACACCACGGGTGTCAGGGGATCGGCCACCCGGGCGGCGAGCTGGAAGGTGTAATCGCGTCGTTCTCCCAAGGTGAGCCGTGCCGCGCCCAGCCTCTTGCGCAGTTCCGGCGTGCTCACCTTGTTCGCGGGGGGCTGCGGCGGGCTGAGGGTATCCCCCTGCGGGAAGACGAGCGGCCCCTTCACCTGCCGGGGGTCTTGCCTGGGACGGGTGACCCAGGCGTCCGTCACCGTCCAGATGCGCTTGCCCGTGTCCCAGGTGCCCGACTGGGCGGTGACCGTCTCCTCGCCGCGCTGCACCAGCACGCCGTCGAGCCTGGCGACCGTGCCGCCGGAGTCGTTGCGGACCCGGCCCGCGTAGAAGAGCGCCCCGGGCGGCGCGTAGGTGTAGTTGTCCTGGGTGGGGGGCGGCGGCACCTGCCCGAAGATGCGGTACCACGCCTTGTCCCAACGGGCTTGCCCGGCAGGCACCACGTACCCAGCGTTCACGAACGCGACCGCGCTGACAAGGACGAAGGGCAGCGCGAGGGGCCACACCAGACCCAGGGGCCGCACGCCCGCCGCGAACATCGCCTTGAGTTCGCTGTCGCCCTGGAGCCGCCCGAAAGCGAGCAGCACCGCGAAGGGTACCGCCAGCACCAGCGAGCGGTTGAGGATGTTCGGCGCGAGGGCCCCTACTGCAGCCATGGCCTCCCCGAGGGCCGCGTCATAAGACAGCAGCAGGCCCGCCACCGTGCTTAGGAGGTCCGCCAATTGCAGGATTAGAAACAGCGCCAGACCTGCCGCGTACCACCGCAGCACCTCGCGCAGTACGGAGCGAATCAGGATGGCGGGCACGGGCGGCATTCTAGGGGAAGTTCCCCAAAGGCAACTGAGGAGTTGACCACGGGGCGGGGCGACGAAAAAGAGGCCCCACCATGAGGACGGTGGGGCCTCTTCTTAGCGGAACCTCAGCCCGCCTTGGGAGTCAGGGGGTGGTCCCACAGGTGCCGCTCGCGGCGGGCGACTTCCTCGTGCAGGCGGAGGATCGCCTCGTTGCCCTGGGCGCCGCGCCCCGCGATGGCGCGGGCGGTGGCGGTGTCGAGGTAGGCGAGCCGCAACAGTTCCTCGCTGCGCAGGCCGTCGCGGGTCTGCTTGACGCCCCGCTCCCGGCGGATGGTGGCGGAGTCGGTACCCAGGACGCTGCGGTTGCTGATCGAGCCGAGCTGGCCGTACACGCGCCCCTCGCCGCCGTGACGCGCGACCGTGCTCATCAGGGTGCGGCGGGCTTCCGTGCTCTCCAGCCGGGCGGTGAGCCAGCGCCGCGCCTCGGGGTTGGCGTTGCGCTCGGCGATCTCGGCGGCCAGCCGCACGTCGCCCGTCAGCGCGCGCGCGAGCAGGACCTGGGCCCGCCTGCGCCAGCGCCGCGCCTCGGGGGTACTCAGGGCGAAGGAGAGTCCGGCGAACTCGGCGGCGCTGAGGGTCGCCTCGGGCCCCACCCCGAAGTCGCGCTCGGGGCTCGTGAGGTCGTGCTCTTCCGAGAAGGCCGTCCAGTCGGCGGGCATGGGCACGCCCAGGGTCGAGAGGGCCGACGCGGCGTGCAGCAGCCCGTCCGCGCTGGCGGGCAGGCGCTGCGTGCCGAATTCCAGGGTGATGGGAGCTGACTTCATGCGTATATCTTAGCACAGATTATGTTTTTGACGTAACAAACTTGGCCTTGACCGGGATGAGGTCGAAAGCTTTGAGTCGTGTGGGACAGAGTTTTTAAGACCGTCTCGTCATTTGGGACACCGCATTTTGCAGGCGAATTCTGTGTGGAGCCTCCTGCAGAGAGACCGTTTCTCCGTTGGGAACACGGCTGCCGGGAGGGCCGGGCCCGCCTTACACTGCGCCTCAAGCCACAACCCACGCCCCGGCTCCCACAGGAGGACGCGCCCATGACCGACCGCATCCCCACCCCGCCCAGCGTCCTTTCCCGCCTGCGCTCCGACCCCCAGGCGGACATCGACCGCGCCCGCCTCGACCCCGACGGCTTCTGGCTGATTGAAGCGCGGGGCTACGAGTGGACGCGCGAGCCCACCACGGGCCTGACCTGGGACCGCCCCGAGCACGGGTGGTTCGCGGACGGCGAGACGAACATCACCCTCAGCGCCCTCGACCGCCACGCGCGGGGGGAGGAGCGGACGCGGGCGGCTTTCATCTGGCTCTCCGAGTCCGAGGAGGCGCAGGTCCTCACCTACGGGATGCTCCACGAGCGGGTCGAGCGGGCGGCGGCGGGGCTGCGTTCGCTCGGCGTCGGGGTGGGCGATAGGGTCGTCATCTATATGCCGCTCACGCCCGAGGGGTGCGTCGCCATGCTCGCCTGCGCGCGGATCGGGGCCGTCCACAGCGTCGTGTACGCGGGGCTGGGCGTGAGTGCGCTGCGGGACCGCATCACGGACGCCGGGGCGCGGGTCGTCATCACCGCCGACGTGGGCCACCGCCGGGGCAAGCTGGTGGACCTCTATGCCATCGCCGCCGAGGCGGTCGCCGAGCTGGCGGAGGTCGAGCACCTCGTCCTGTGGGAGCGCATCAAGACCTTCTCGCGGGAACACGACGTGCGGACGGTGGCGTGGGAATCGCTCTTCACCCACGGTCGCGCACCCGCCGTTCCCGTGCCCGCCGAGCATCCCCTCTTCGTGTTGTACACGAGCGGCAGCACCGGCAAGCCCAAGGGCGTCGTCCACGCGCACGGCGGGTACATGGTGGGGACGGCGTACCACCTGCGGGCCCTCTTCGACGTGCATCCCGGCGACGTGTTCATGTGCACGAGCGACATCGGCTGGGTGGTCGGGCACAGCTACATCGTCTACGGGCCGCTCGTGGCGGGGGCGACGGTCCTCTTCCGCGAGGGGGCGCCCGACTTCCCCGACCCCGGCGTGCTGTGGCGCACGGTCGAGCGCTACGGGGTGGACGTGCTCTTCACCGCGCCGACCGCCCTGCGTCTGTTCATGAAGCTTGGAGAGGGAGTCTTGAAGCCCTGCGACCTCTCCTCCCTGCGGGTGATCGCCTGCGCGGGCGAGCCGCTGAACCCGGAGGCGTGGCGCTGGGCGCAGGAGCACATCGGCGGCGGGCTGGGAGAGGGCGCGCACGGGGTCGTCATCGACAACTGGTGGCAGACCGAACTCGGCGCCCCGACGCTCGGCACCCACCCGCGCTGGCCCGCCCGCCCCGGTTACGCGGGAAGGCCCCTGGCGGGCGTGGAGGCCGACGTGGTGGACGAGGACGGGCAGCCCGTACCGGACGGCACGCAGGGCCATCTGGTGATTCGCCGACCCTTTCCCTCCATGCTGCGCGGGCTGCACGGCAACCCGGAGAAGTACGCCTCGCTGTGGAACGCCAACCCCGCCGGGTACCTCAGCGGCGACCTCGCCCTGCGGGACGAGCACGGGTACATCAGCATCCTGGGGCGGGCCGACGACGTGCTCAGCGTGGCGGGGCACCGCATCGGCTCGGCGGACGTGGAGGACGCGCTGGTGTCCCACCCCGCCGTGGCGGAGGCGGCGGTGATCGGCGTTCCCGACGACCTCAAGGGCGAGAGCATCGTCGCGCACGTCATCCTGCGGGCGGGTCACGAGGACAGCCCGGGGCTGTGCGCGAGCATCACCGAGCATGTGCGGCGCGAACTCGGACCCATCGCCGCGCCGGGGGCGGTGTATGTCGTTCCCAGCCTCCCCAAGACCCGCAGCGGCAAGATCATGCGCCGCCTGCTGCGGGCCCAGGCCCTCGGGCAAGACCCCGGCGACCTGACGACGCTGGAGGGCTAGGGCCGCACTGGCGCGAGGGGCCCCGGTCACCCGGGCAAGGTGCCTCCCTCTGCCCAGGCCGACCCCATCGCCCCGTCTCGCAGGAAGACCGCAAGCCAGGGCTCACCGCCGGGCGCGGGGCGGCCCCTACACTCGCCCCTATGCCCGCCGAACCCCACAGGCAGCGAGAGAAAGCGTGTGCTCGCTGCGGCCAGCCCTCGCCCGTCATGTACCGCGTGGTGCGCCGCGAGGAGGAGGGCTGGGTCTTCCTGTGCCCGCCCTGCCGCCGCACCGAGGCCGAGGACAATCCCGAGTACCGCTACGGTGGCACCTGGAAGGCCGCCAAGGGGCGCGGCGGGTCGGCATGACCTTGGGCGACGAGGGCAATAAAAAAGCCGCCTCTCGGGCGGTGATGGGGAGAAGATAGCGCGGTATGCAGGCGGTGTCAAATCTTGCAGCCCGGTGGTAGAAGGAAACCCGTGCAGACCCGCAGCCTTGGCCTTCCCGACGTATTGCAGGCCCGCAAGGCCCAGCGCCTTGCCCCCCACGTCGCGCCGCTGAACGCCTGGGTAGACGTCCTCAGCGCCGGGCGGTGGACCCCCTCCTTCGACCCGGCGGACGGGGGCGTGGGGGCGCGGGTCCTCCTGCTCCTCGAATCGCCCGGCCCCACGGCGAGCCTCACGGGCTTCGTCTCGCTCGACAACCCCAACGCGACCGCCGAGAACCTGACGTGTCTCCTCCATCTGGCGGGCTTACCCCGTCGGCAGGTTGCCGTCTGGAACGCCGTGCCCTGGCAGATGAGCGCGGGTGGGGTCGTCGCCCCGGTGCGCGCCCAGTACGCCGAGGCCGCGCCGCTGACCCGGCACCTGCTCTCCCTGCTGCCGGAGCTGCGGGCCGTGGTGCTCGTCGGACGGCACGCACAGGCGGCGTGGGGGCACGTGGGCTCTGGCCTGCCCACCTTCGCCTGCCCGCACCCCAGCCCGCAGAACTTCCACACCCGGCGGGAAGAGGCGGGGACCGCCCTGCTCGCGCTGCTGGACGCCCGACGCGTCACTCGGAGCAACGGAGGCAGACCAGATGGACAATAAAAAATCCGCCTCTTTGGCGGTGATAGAAAGAAGATAGCGTCATATTCGCCGGAAGTCAAATCTATGCATCTCAATCCAAGGTGAGCAGCCGTAGAGTCCGGCTGGAACGCTGTTTTTCGCCCTCTTCCCTCAGCCCCTCATTCACTCGAACGAGAGAGGAGCCGCCTCCACTACAACTCGGCAGGCAGCTCGCCTCTCGTTCCTTTAGCTGTGCGTCATCTCCAGCGGCACGACCCACTCGTCGAACTGCTCCTCCGTCACGTGCCCCAGCGCGAGCGCCGCCGCCTTCAGGCTGGTGCCCTCCTTGTGGGCCTTCTTGGCGATGGCGGCGGCCTTGTCATAGCCGATGTGCTTGTTCAGGGCCGTCACCTGCATCAGGTTGATGGAGAGGTTGTGCCCGATCTTCTCATAGGCAGGCTCGATGCCCAACGCGCAGTTGTCGTTGAAGGCGAGGCAGGCGTCCGAGATCAGGCGGATGCTCTCCAGCACGGCGTGGACCATCACCGGCTTGAACACGTTGAGCTGGAAGTTGCCCTGCGAGCCCGCGAAGGCGACCGTCGCGTCGTTGCCGAAGACGCGGGTGGTCACCATCGTCATCGCCTCGGACTGGGTGGGGTTGACCTTGCCGGGCATGATGCTGGAGCCGGGCTCGTTCTCGGGAATGACGATCTCGCCGATCCCGTTGCGGGGCCCCGACGCCAGCCAGCGCACGTCGTTCGCCATCTTCATCAGGGCGCCCGCGAGGGTTCGCAGCGCCGCCGAGGTCTGCACCAGGGCGTCGTGGGCCGAGAGGGCGGCGAACTTGTTCTCGGCGGAGCGGAAGGGAAAGCCCGTCTCGGCCTCGTACTTCTTCGCGGCGAGGTCGCCGAAGCTGGGGTGCGCGTTCAGCCCCGTCCCGACCGCCGTCCCCCCGATGGCGAGGTCGTAGAGCCCCCCCTCGGCGTGCCGAACCTCGGCCAGCGCGTAGTCGAGCTGCGCCACCCAGCCGCCGATCTCCTGACCCAGGGTGATGGGCGTGGCGTCCTGAAGGTGCGTGCGCCCGACCTTGACCAGATCCCGGTACTCCTCGGCCTTCCGCGCCAGCGTGTCGCGCAGCCTGCCCACGCTGCCGTAGAGCCGCTCGTTCAGCTCCAGCACGACGGCGATGTGCATGGCGGTCGGGAAGGTGTCGTTGCTGCTCTGGCCCCGGTTCACATGGTCGTTGGGGTGGACGGGCCTCTTGCTCCCCAGTTCGCCGCCCGCGAGTTCGATGGCGCGATTTGAAATGACCTCGTTCGCGTTCATGTTGCTCTGGGTGCCCGAGCCGGTCTGGAAGACGACGAGGGGGAAGTGGTCGTCGAGCTTGCCCGCGATCACCTCGTCGGCGGCGCGGACGATCAGGTCGGCCACGTCCCCCGGCAGCTCGCCCAGTTCGGCGTTGGCCTGCGCGGCACCCTTTTTCAGGATGCCGAGGGCGCGGACGACCGGGCGGCCCCAGACGAAGGTGTCGCGTCCGATGGGGAAGTTGTGGATGGAGCGCTCGGTCTGCGCGCCCCAGAGGCGGCTGGCGTCCACGTCCAGCGTGCCCATCGTGTCGGATTCCTGGCGGGTCTGGGGTCGGGTCGGGGAGGACATGACTCAAGTTTACGGGCGTCTGGAACGGATGGGGAAGTCTGGCGCGGCCCTGTCTTGAACAAAGGCGACACGTTCCATCTGCCCCAACGGCGGATGCGCCCCCGGGCCACTTCTGCCACAGTGAGGCGGTGGCCTACCAGGAGTTCTTGCCCGACGCCCGCCTGAGACATCTGGTGCGGGACTACTGGCAGGTGGACGAGGACCACGGCGCCGGGCAGAAGGAACACCGCTTCATGCCGGAGCGGCTGGTGCGCCTGACCTTTTACGCCGGGTCGACCTGGCGCGGGTCGCTCACGGGCGGCGAGCTGGAGCGGATGCCCGCCGCCTCGCTGGAAGGGCTGACGTTGACTCCTCTGCGGGCGGTGTCTATCGGTTCCACCAAGGCGCTGGGCGTGGAGATGTACCCCTGGGCGGCCCGGCAACTGTTCGGCTGGGAGTTCGGCCTGTCCACGCTGGACCTGAGCCGCGCCCATCCGCTCATGACCTGCGCGGTGGGCGCCCTGCTGCGGCTGGACGCCTGGGACGAGGCGCGACACCTCCTGGAAGACTGGCTGCTGGGCCTGCTCTCGGAGCGGGGCAGCGAACCGGGGGTCGGCGTCCGGGCGGCGGGCAAGCTTTACAACAGTCTGGGACAGGCACGGATCGGGACGCTGGCCGAGGAGTTGAATCTCAGTCAGCGGCAACTGGAGCGGCACTTCGTGGCGGAAGTCGGCGTGAACGCCAAAACGCTCTCGCGCCTGATCCGCTTCGAGGAGCTTCACAACCGCCTGTGGCTCGACCCGAACGTCTCGCTGGCCCAACTCGCCTACGAACTCGGGTTTGCCGATCAGGCGCACCTGACCCGGGAATTCAAGGCCCTGTCGCAGATGACGCCGCGCACCTTCGGACGATTCGTGCAGCTCGACCCCAACCGCTGGACCACCCATCTGTTGACGCCGGAGCAGCTCGCCGAGCTGGGCGTGTTCCGTGGCAAAGGGGCCGACGCGCCCAAGTGAGCGTGTCGCGTTTCTTCAAGATGGCGCCCCACCCGCGTCTCTAGCCTGGGTGCATGACGGCATCTTCCCCCGACAAGGCGCCCATCCTCTTCCTGCTGATCACCGCTTTTCTCTTCGCCACCGGGATCAGCCTGGTGTTTCCGGTGCTGCCGTACATCGTCGCCCGGTACGTGCCGCAAGTCTCCCAGCAAGCGGCCATGGTCGGGCTGCTGGGCGCGGCCTACGCCTTCGTTTCCTTCTTCTCGGCCCCGGTGCTGGGTGCGCTCAGCGACGCTTACGGGCGGCGTCCGGTGCTGATCCTGAGCCTCGTGGGTTCGGCCATCGGCTACGTCATCTTCGGCATCGGCGGCAGCCTGGGGATGCTGTTCGTGGGCCGCGTCATCGACGGGCTGTGCGCGGGCGGCCTGGGGGCGCTGTTCGGCTCCGTGGCCGATACCACCCCCGGGGAGGAGCGCGGCAGGGTTTTCGGGCAGATCGGCGCGACGGTGGGGGCGGGGTTCATCATCGGTCCGGCGATGGGCGGTCTGGCCTCGCAGCTCAGCCTCAGCGCGCCGATGTTCCTGGCGGCGGGCGTGTCGCTCCTGAACGTCCTGTGGGGCCTGTTCGTGCTGCCGGAAAGCCTGCCCGCCCACCGGCGCAGCAGGCACTTCGGCGCCCCGCACCTCAACCCCCTGAGGCAACTCTCCGGCGCCCTGGCCTACCCGGTGGTGCGGCGGCTGGTCACGGTCAGCGTGCTGTTCGCCCTGCCGCTGTCCATCATGCAGGTGACGGTGGCGCTGCTGGGCCGCGACACGCTCGGTTGGGGGCCGTCCCAGGCCAGCACGCTGTTTATCCTGGTGGGCCTCAGCGACATCGTGGCGCAGGGGTTCTTGTTGCCGCATCTGATTCGGCTGCTCGGGGAACGCGGCGTGGCCGTGCTGGGCCTCTCGCTGGGCTGCGCCGGGATGATCGGCCTGGCGCTGCTGCCCGCCCTCCCACACGCCGCCCTGATGTACGGCAGCACCCTGGCCTTTGCCGTGGGCGAGGGGATTTTCACGGCCTCGCAAAACGCCCTGATCTCCATCGCCACCCCCGCCGACGCCCAGGGCCAGGTGCAGGGCGGGGCCGAGGCGTTCGGGTCACTGGCCCAGGTGGTGGGGCCGCTGGGCGGCGGGCAGCTCTACTCGCGCCTCGGCCCCGGCGCGACCTACGGCACGGTGGCCGCGTTGGGGCTGGCGGCGCTGGGGCTGCTGATTGGGCAAAGGCCGCTGGCCGGGCGCCCTTCCTCGGAGATTCCCGGCGTCTAGCAGCCTGCCCTGACCTCCGGCCTCTGCTTCTCTCCCGAATCGCAAGCCGGAGGTCAGGAGGGGACGGAGGTCACTTCCGGGGACACGTCCGGGCCCGCCGTCCCCCGCTCGGCACGGACCACCGCCACCCAGGCCAGCGTTCCCAGGGCCATCATCCCGGCACAGAGGGCGAACCACAGGGTCACGGGCAGCCGGTCCACCAGCGGCGACACGGCGGCCAGCGCCAGCGGCATTCCCAGCGACGACGCGGCCCCCAGCACCGCGAACACCCGGCCCAGGTAGGCGGCGGGGACCAGTTGCTGCATCAGCGTGGTCAGCGGCGTGTTGAGCAGGCTGATCCCGAAGCCCAGGACCAGGGCGCAGGCGAGCAAGGCGGGAAAGACGGGCGCCCACCACATCCCCGCGTAGGCCACGGTCACGACGACGAATCCGGCGGCGGTGCCCGTGCGTGGGGGCAACCTCCGCCCCAGCACGGCGATCAGGGCCCCGGCCAGCAGCATCCCCGCACTTTCCAGGGCGAGGTAGACGCCGTAGCCCCGCGCGCCCGTCCCCAGCGTCTCCATCAGCTTGGGCAGGATCACCGTCACCGGGGCCAGCGCCGCGTTCAGCACGAAGCCGATGACGGGCACGAAGCTCAGCACCTTCGAGCGCCGCATCAGCCGCAGGCCCGCCCGCACCTCGGCCAGCACGCCCGCACCCGGCCCGGCGGCGGGACGCGGCGGCAGGCGCACCCCGGTCAGCAGCGCCGCGAAGGCCAGAAAGCCCACGCCGTCCAGCAGGATCGCCAGCGCCGGGGACCAGCGCGAGACGACCCAGCCGCCCGCCAGCGTGCCCAGCAACCACAGGCCCTGATTCACGCTGCCCAGCAGGCCGTTCGCCCGCGCCAGTTCGCCCCCCGGCACCAGGCCCGGCACCGCCGCGCTGCTGGCAGGCTGGGCAAAGACGGTCGCCAGCCCGGCGAGGAGCGCCGCCCCGTTCACCACCCACAACGGCACCTCGCCCCAGGCCAGACTCAACCCGCCGACCGTGAGTTGCAGCAGACCGCGCACGACGTTGGCGGCGATCAGGGGCACCTTCAGGTTCACCCGGTCCACCAGCGCCCCCGCGAAGGGCATCAACACGAAGGGCGCGAGGCTCAGGGCCAGCGTCTGCGCCATGCGGCCCGCCGAGCCGGTCTGGTGCAACACCAGAAAACTCAGCGCGATGGACGCCAGCGCCGCGCCGAGCTGCGACCCCGCCGAGCCGAGCAGCCACAGGATGAAGTTGCGGTTCCAGAGCGTCTGCGGCGGGTGCATGGGACCGAGTATGGGGAGGCGCTACTCGAAGGGATATAAGCCCTTTGGAGTAGGAAGCTCCTAAGCTGAAACCATGACGGGGGAGTCCGTGAGGGTGGCGAACGGGGTGCAGGCCGCCCTCCTGCTCGATGTGGGGTTGCGCCCGCTGCTGGACCTGCTGATCCGGAGCCCGCGCTCGGTGGGCGAGGTGGCGTCGGAGTTGAGGTTGAAGGTGCAGCGCGCCCACTACCTCGTCGGCAAGCTGGAAAGGGCGGGTGTGGCGGAAGTGGTCGAAGTTTGCCCCCGGACCGGGCGGCCAGTCAAACGGTATGCCGTCCCACCGCGCTGGTTCATCCCCTACGAGGCGACGGGCGCGGAAACGCTGGAAGCTTTTCTCGACGGACAGATTCTGCCCCGGGTGGAGCGGTTCACCCACCTGGGCGTGGGGCTGCTGCGCGAGCTGGACGACTGCTGGGGCTTCTGGCTGGAACAGGGGGAGGAGGGAAGCAACCTCAGCATGGGCACGCCCACCCGGAAGGGCTACGAACTGTTCGGCGGGGACGAGCCCTTCCTCCTGAACATCGGGGGCCTGCGCCTCACCCGCGAGCAGGCGGGCGAATTCAAGCGCAGGCTCCTGGCCGTGATGGAGGAATTCCAGACCCAGGATGACCCGGACGCGCCCACCCACACCGTCGCCCTGATGCTCGTGCGCGGCGACGTGGGATGAAGTGGCGTCACGAATAGGCTCACCGTCTTATTTGCGTCCCTCTGACACAATATCCGGCATGAGTGAACTCCTCGACGTTGCCATCGTGGGGGCCGGGCCGGTGGGCCTCGCCGCCGCCATCGCCTGCAAGCGGGCAGGTTTGAGCTATGTGGTCCTCGAAAAGGGCTGCGTGGTGAACGCCATCTTCGAGTACCCGACCTACATGACCTTTTTCACCACGGCGCCGGAACTGGAGATCGGCAATCACCCGATGGTGACGGGCCACGACAAGCCCGACCGCCGCGACGCCCTGATGTACTACCGCCTCGTCACCCAGCGCGAGGAGTTGAACGTCCGGCAGTACACGGAGGTGGGGCGGGTCCACGCGGCCCCGGCGGGCTTCACCCTGGAGATCGAGGCGCAGGACGGCACGCCGGGGGTGGTGGAGGCGCGGCGGGTGGTCGTGGCGACTGGCTACTACGACAACCCCGTCCACCTCGGCATCCCCGGCGAGGACAGCGAGAACGTCAGCCACTACTACACGGAGGCGCACCCCTTCATGGGCCTGAACGTCACCGTGATCGGGGCGGGCAACTCCGCCGCCGACGCGGCCCTCGACCTGTGGCGCGGGGGGGCGAACGTGACGATGGTGGTGCGGGCGCCCGAACTCAAGAGCACGATCAAGTATTGGGTGCGCCCCGACCTCGAAAACCGCATCAAGGAAGGCAGCATCGCCGCGCACTTCAACTCGCGGGTCGTCGAGATTCACCCCGATCACGTCCTCGTGCAGTGGCAGGACGGCACGACCTTCCGGCTGCCCACCCACTTCACCTTCGCGCTGACGGGCTACCGCCCCGACCTCTCCTTCCTGGCGGGCCTGAACCTCGCCACCCAGCCCGACGAGTGCCTGGTGCTCAGCGAGCACTACGAGAGCAGCGTCCCCGGCCTCTTCGTGGTCGGCTCGGCGGGCTTCGCGGGGAAGACGAATCAGGTCTTCATCGAGAACGGGCGGCATCACGCGGTGGCGGCGGTCGCTGAGATCGTCCGACAGCTCGGGGACGTGCGCGAGCCCGCCGCGCTGGCCCGCTGAGGGCCACCTCTCCCCTCCCCCGTCCTCAGCCGGTGGTCACGTTTGGCGGCGAGGGCCGTGAGATACTTCGCGTCATGGCCCTGTTTTCTAGGAGCGCCGCCGTCCTCGTGAGCGTGCTGCTGGCCGGAGCGTCGGCCCAGACGAGCCTCGACATCCCGGCGCTGCCTCTCCCGTCTGCCCCGCCCTCCGCGCCGACGACGGTTCCGGCACCCCTGCCCGCCCCCACCCCGGCCCCGGTGCCCACCCCGCCGACGCCCGCGCCCGTGGCCCCGGTCCAGCCCCCGGCGCCCGTCCCGGCTCCGCAACCCGCCCCCGTTCCGGCCCCCGCGCCGACGGTGACGCCGCCCGCCGCCCCGGCCCTGTCGGCGCCGCTGCTGATCACGGTGCAGGCGCAGTGGCCTGCGCTCGTGGACGGCAAGAAGACGACGGTGCCCTTCAGCCGCACGCTCACGCTGCCTGGGCCCCGTGTGGCGGAGTTGCGGGCGCGCGGCAAGATCACGGCGAGCCTGGAGGCCGACCTGCGCCGCTTCCTGGCCGAGTTGCCCCGCCAGCCGCAGGACGCGCGCTTCGAGAACGAGTGGGACGGCTGGGCGGTCGTTCAGCGCAACGGCCTGACGGTGGACGAGGCCAGGACGCGCGAGAACGTCCTCGCCGCCCTCAAGGACCCGCGTGGGGTAAAGGCGAACGTCGTGGTGACGGGACAGACCGCGCCCAAGCGGACGCTCGACTACTTCCTGTCACGCGGGATCACCGCCCACCTCGGCACGGGCGAGACGAACTACTACGGCAGCAGCCCCGAGCGGGTGACCAACATCCACGTCGGCGCCGTGCGTTTCCGTGACCGCCTGATCGAGAACAGGGTCGTCTCCTTCAACCAGATCGTCGGGCCGGTTAGCGCGAAAGGGGGCTTCGTGCCCGGGCTCGTCATCGCCGGGGAGCGCACCGCGAGCGGGCTGGGCGGCGGCATCTGCCAGGTCAGCACGACCGTGTTCCGCACCCTCTACAACGCGGGCCTGCCCGTGCTGGAGCGCCAGAACCACTCCTATCAGGTCCACTACTACGAGCCGCAGGGTCTCGACGCCACGATCTACCAGCCCTTCCTCGACCTCAAGTTCGCCAACGACACGGGCGGCGCGCTGTGGTTCCAGAGCGAGTGGAACGACGAGGAGGCCCGCCTCGCGGTTCACGTCTTCGGCAAGGCGCGCGATTTCACGGTGGAGGTCGGCACCCCGCGCGTCCTGAAGAGCACGCCCGCCCCCGCCGACCGGGTGATCCGCGACGCCAGCCTGGCCGCCGGGCAACGCAAGCAGGTCGACTGGGCCGCCCCCGGCGCCGTGATGGAGGTCACCCGCAAGTTCATTCGGGGCGGGCAGACCGTCCGGCAGGACACCTTGAAGAGTACCTACCGGCCCTGGCCGAACATCTTCCTCGTCGGCACGCGGGGCTGAGCGGACAGGACAGGAAGGCGGGGGAGAGTCGGGCGGCTCTCCCCCGCCTCCTTTTTCGGCCTACTCCGAGGCGTACCCGAGCAGGTCGAGGATGCGGTCGAGTTCCTCGCGTGAGGCGTAATTGAGCTCCACCTTCCCTCGGTCCTCGCCCGTGATGCGGACCTTGGTGCCCGTGCGGCGGCTGAGGTCGAGTTCGACCTGACGGTAGGGGCGGGGCGGGTTGACTTGAATGGGGGAGGCGGTTTTCGGCTCCCTCTTCAGCGCCTCCGCCTCGCGCACGCTCAGGCGGCGGGTGCGAATCTGGTCGAGGGCCCAGGCGCGGTCGGCCTCTGGCTGGGCGAGGACGGCGCGGGCGTGCCCGGCGGTGATCTCCCCGGTGTCGAGGGCGCGCAGGGCCGCCTCCGGCAGGGTGAGCAGCCGCAGGGCGTTCGAGATGGTGGAGCGGCCCTTGCCGACCGCCTGCGCCACCCCCTCCTGGTTGAGCCCCTGGTCGAGCAGGGCCTGATAAGCCCGCGCCTCCTCCAGCGGGCCGAGGTCCTCGCGCTGAAGGTTCTCGACCACGGCGATCTCCAGCGCCTCGCGGTCCCCGAGGTCGCGGACGATGACCGGAACCTCACTCAGCCCGGCAAGTTGCGAGGCCCGCCAGCGCCGCTCGCCCGCCACGATCTCGAAGCCGTCGCCGCGCGGGCGCACGAGGAGGGGTTGCAGCACGCCCTTTTCCCGAATGCTGCCCGCGAGTTCCGCCAGCGCCTCGGGCCCGAAGACCTGCCGGGGCTGGTAGGCCGCCTGCACGATCTTCTCGACCCGGACGGTCTGCACCGCCGGTCCCGGCTCGCCAGCGGCAGGCTGCGGCTTGCCGAGCAGGGCATCGAGGCCGCGTCCCAGACCGCTAGATTTTTTCGACACGCTGCATCACCTCCTCGGCGAGCCGCTTGTACGCCGCCGCCCCGCTCGACAGGGGCGCGAAGGCGTTGATGGGCTTGGCGAAGCTCGGCGCCTCGGAGAGCCGCACGTTGCGGGGCACGACCGACCAGAAGACGAGTTCGCCGAAATGCTGGCGCACCATCGTCTCGACCTCCTGCCCGAGGTTCGTGCGCCCGTCGAACATCGTGATCGCCACCCCGAGGACCCTCAGCCTCGGGTTCAGGCCGCCGCGCACCCGCTCCACCGTCTCCATCAGGCCCGCCAGCCCCTCCAGCGCGAAATACTCGGCCTGGAGGGGGATCAGCAGGGCGTCGGCGGCGGCAAGGACGTTGACCGTGAGCGGCCCCAGGCTGGGCGGCGCGTCGATCAGCACGAGGTCGTAGCCCTCCACCCGGGCGAGCAGCCGGGTCAGGGCCTCCGGGTCGCCCGCGAGTTCGACCCCCGCACCCGCGAGGTCCGGGGTGGCGGGCAGCACGTCGAGGCCCGGCTGACCGGAGGGCTGGATCAGCTCCGGGACGCGTCCGGGTTCGTCCAGGGCCTCGTACAGGCCGCGCTCCTGCCCGCGCAGGCCGAGGCCGCTGGAGGCGTTGCCCTGGGGGTCCATGTCGAGGAGCAGCACCCGGCGTCCTCCCGCCGCCAGATACGCGGCGAGATTGATGGCGGTGGTGGTCTTCCCCACCCCGCCCTTCTGGTTCACGACTCCGAGGATCTTCACGTCGCCTTCCAGAATAACGGCTGCTTGTTCGGTACGCCCTCACGGCGCGGGTAGCGTTCGGGCGTGGGCGCCACCTTCTCGACCA
Source organism: Deinococcus aestuarii (assembly GCF_018863415.1). Lineage (NCBI taxonomy): Bacteria > Thermotogati > Deinococcota > Deinococci > Deinococcales > Deinococcaceae > Deinococcus > Deinococcus aestuarii. The sequence goes on from NZ_JAHKSN010000008.1 coordinate 58,684, forward strand.
CCACCAGCGTCCGCGCGTCCCCCAGCACGGGCAGCGCGAAGGGCTCCACCGCCCTCACCTCACCCCCGACCTCCGCCGCCGCCCGGGTGCCCGCCTCCAGCTCCTCGGGACCGAGCGCCCCCTTCTGGGCAACGAGCAGGCCGCCGACCGGGAGGAAGGGCAAGGCCAACTCGGCGAGGATGGGCAACGCCGCCACCGCCCGCGTGACCACCCGGTCGTACCCCTCGCGCCGTCCCGGTTGGCGGCCCAGGGTCTCCGCCCGGCCCGTCAGAGGCTCCACGTTCGCCAGCCCGAGGTCCCGCGCCGTGCGGCCCACGAACTCGACTTTCTTGCGGGTCGCGTCCATCGCCGTGACCCTCAGCTCCGGGCGCACGATGGCGAGGGGCAGGGCCGGAAACCCGGCGCCCGTTCCCAGGTCGAGAACGCTCCACTCGCCGTCGAGCCACCCGCCCCGCAGGCAGGTCAGCGAGTCCACGAAATGTTTGAGGATGATGTCGCGCTCGTTTCTCAGCGAGGTGAGGTTGACCTGATCCGCCCCCGCGACGAGCAGGTCAAGCAGGCGCCCGAACAACTCAGCCTGTGGGGAAAGGTCGAGGTCCAGTTCTGCCGCCGCGTTCAGCAAAAATCGTCTTCCTTCAGGAGTCATAGACCGTACTTTTCTTTCATCGCCTGATACCGCTCGAACACGTGTCCGTCGATCTCCTCCAACGGCAGGCGGTCGAGCAGGGGCACCAGCCGTCCCCGCAAAACCTCCCCCGCGCCATCCACTGAAAGTAGCTGCGCCCGCCATGCGCGTACGGCCCGTAGAGGCGCGAGCCCGGGCACCACTCCAGCAGTCGCCCGAACAGCCGCTCATGGCGGGTATGCATCCTCACCGTGACGTGTGGCTGCTTCCCGTCACCGCCGAAGTGCCCCTCACCGATCAGCACGCCCAGCAACACGCCTTCCTCAAACCCGGACAGCTTCAACCCTCCCTTCTTGTTTCACCGTCAAGTTTCCCGTGAAACGGAAGGGGCGTCAACCACCCGCACACGGAACGGTGCCAGGTTGTTTCACCGTCAGGTTTCCCGTGAAACGCCGCCCCGCTTCACGTGGACGAGCAGGGCGCTCACGTCGGCGTGGCGCACACCGGGAACACGTGCCGCCTGATCCACCGTCGAGGGGCGAGCACGCGTGAGCTTCTCGCGCGCCTCGTTCGACAGGGCGGGGACCCGGGAGAAATCAACGCCGCTCAGGCTGACCTCCCGCGCCCGGGACTCGGCGGCGAGTTGGCGCCCGGCACGCTCGATATAGCCCGCGTACTTGACCCTGATTTCTAAGGCCTCACGTTCCTCCGGGGTCAGGGCAGGCAACGCCGCGCCCAGCGCCTCGATATCGCTGAGCGTGAACTCGGGGCGGCGCAGCCAGGCATCGGCGGTCTGGCCCTGGAGACGCTGGCTCTGGAGGGCACGGATGCCTTCGGCCACTCGGGAATACTTTTCACGCACGGCGGCACGCCTCGCCTCCTCCACCAGACCGAGGTCGAAGCCCAGATCGGTCAGGCGCTCGTCGGCATTGTCCTGGCGCACGATCAGGCGGTGTTCGACCCGGCTCGTCATCATCCGGTAGGGCTCGTCGCTGCCCTTGAACACGAGGTCGTCAAGGAGGACGCCGAGATACCCCGTTTCACGTGAAATCTGACACCCCTCCAGCCCCAGCGCCCGGCGGGCCGCCGCCGTCCCCGCCACCAGACCCTGCGCCGCCGCCTCCTCGTAGCCGCTCGTGCCGTTGATCTGGCCCGCGGTGAAGATGCCGGGGAGGCGGCGAGATTCGAGGTTGAGGGTCAGCTCGGTGGAGTCCACCACGTCGTACTCGACCGCGTAAGCGTAGCGCTGGATGACGGCCGCCTCGAAGCCCGGCAACGTGCGGACGAGCTCGTCCTGAAGGCGTGGCGGCAGGCTGGAGCTGAAGCCTTGAAGGTACACCTCACTCGTCTGCACCCCGTCGGGCTCCACGAAGAGAAGGTGACGGTCGTGGTGGGCGAAACGCACCACCTTGTCCTCGATGCTCGGGCAGTAGCGCGGACCCAGGCCCTCGATGTCCCCAGCGTACATGGGGGACTCGTGGAGGTTCTCACCGATCAGGCGGTGCGTCTGGGCGGTGGTGTGGGTCTGCCAGGTGGGAGACTCGGCGGCGCGGGGGCCGGGTCGCCCGGTGAAGCCGCGCGGCTGGGGATCGGCGGGAATCTCCAGCAGTTCGGCGAAGCGCACCGAGTCGGCGCGGACGCGGGGCGGGGTGCCGGTCTTGTACCGCTTGAGGACGTGCCCCGCGCGGGCGAGCGGCCCACTCAGGAAACGGGAGGGCGGTTCGCCCTGGCGGCCCTCGGGGCGGGAGTGGCGGCCGTACCAGGTGACCGCTCGCATGAAGGTGCCCGCCGCGACCACCACGCTGCGGGCGGCAAGACGGCGGCCATCGGTCGTGACGACAAACCAGCCGCCGCGTCCGTCCGGCTCCAGGTCGGCGGCCTCACCGCGCACCACGTCAAGTTCGGGGTGGCCCAGGATCACGTCCTGTGCCCGTTCGGCGTAGGCGTCGCGCTCGTTCTGCACCCGCAGGGATTGCACGGCGGGCCCCTTGCTCGCGTTCAAGACGCGGGTGTGGATGGCCGTCTCGTCGGCGAGGCGGCCCATCAACCCGCCGAGCGCCTGAACCTCGAAGACGAGCTGGCTCTTGCCGGGGCCGCCCACCGCCGGGTTGCAGGGCATCCGCCCGACCGTCGCCGGGTTGCCGACGAGCAGCGCCGTGCGGGCGAACTTCGCGGCGGCCCAGGCGGCCTCCAGGCCCGCGTGTCCCCCACCGATGACGATTACGTTCCAGCCGCTCATGTCAGCGCGAGTGTAGCAACGGGGGAGGGGCGGGCACTCCGGCCGGGGTCACGGTAGACAAAAGCCCGGTTCCCGGGGGGAGACCTGCGCCTCATGACCGGAGCCGCTAGAATGCCTAACGAGCGTTTGCTAGACAGATAGGTGGGGACCTCACGGTGTGGGGCCCTCTGCCGCACCGCTCAGGAGGCCCGCCATGATTCAGCCGTTCACCCCCGACCCGCTGCGCTGGGTCGCCGACGACGGCCAGCCAATCCGTGAACTGCCCGCCCGCTTCACCCCCGGGGTGTTGCGGGACCTGCACCGCGATATGGTGCGGGCACGGGAGTTCGACCGCAAACTCGTCACCCTGCTGCGGCAGGGGCGCACCACCTTCTACGCCCAATCGCGCGGCATGGAGGCCACCCAGGTCGGCCTCGCCCGCTCGATCCGGGTCGGGCACGACTGGGTGTGGCCGTACTACCGCGACCACGCCCTCGGCCTGACCCTGGGGGTGCCGCTGCTCGATCTCGTGAGCCAGTGCCTCGGCACCAACTCCGACCCCTCCCGGGGCCGCCAGATGCCGCATCATTTCGCGGCCAAGCGGCAGAACTTCGTCTCCATCAGCTCCTCCATCGCCTCGCAGGTGCCGCCCGCCGCCGGGAACGCGCTCGCGCAGAAGTACCTCGGCGTGGACGAGATCACCGTCTGCACCTTCGGGGACGGGGCGACGAGCGAGGGGGACTGGCACGCCGGGGTGAACATGGCCGCCGTGAACGCGGCGCCCTGCCTCTTCGTCTGCGAGAACAACCAGTGGGCGATCAGCACGCCGCTGAGGGGCCAGATGGCGAGCGAGACCGTCCACGTCAAGGCCCGCGCGTACGGGATGCCCGGCTACCTCGTGGACGGCAACGACATCATCGCGGTGATGGAGGTCATGTCGCACGTGGCCCAGGAAATCCGGCAAGGAAGCGGCCCCGCCCTCGTCGAGTGCCTGACCTACCGGGTAGGTTCGCACTCGAACGCGGACGCCGACGCCGAGAAGAACTACCGCACCCGCGAGGAGGTGGCGCTCTGGACCGGACGTGACCCCATCACCCGGGTCGAGGGGCTGCTGGAGCACCTCGGCCACCCGGTGAGCGCCGAGGAACGCGCGGGGCTGATCGCCGCCACCCACCGCGAGGTGGACGAGGCCGTGCGGCAGGCCGAGGCGAGCGGGCAGCCCGACTGGCGGATCATGTTCGAGGACGTGTACGCCGACCTGCCCGTCCACCTGCGCGAGCAGGCCGCCTCCTTGCGCGCCGAACAGACGGGAGGGCAGGCATGACGGCCACCGAATCCAGGCCCACGGCCCAGGGGGGCGGCACGCAGGGACCGCGCACCCTCACCCTGATCCAGGCCGTGACCGAGGCCCTGCGGGAAGAACTCTCCCGTGACGAGCGCGTCGTCGTCTTCGGGCAGGACGTGGCGGCGCGGGGCGGCGTCTTCCTGGCGACGGCGGGCTTACAAGCCGAGTTCGGCGAGCGCCGGGTCTTCGACACCCCCCTCAGCGAGGCGAGCATCGTGGGCGCGGCGGTCGGGATGGCCGTGCGTGGGATGCGGCCCGTCGCCGAGATCCAGTTCGCGGACTACATGGGGCCGGGCTTCGACCAGATCGTCAGCCAGGCGGCGAAGATCCGTTACCGCTCGGGCGGACAGTTCACCGCGCCCCTGGTCATCCGCACCCCCTCGGGCGGCGGCGTGAAGGGCGGGCACCACCACAGCCAGAGCCCGGAGGCGTACTACACGCACACGCCGGGCCTGAAGGTGGTGATGCCGAGCACCCCTTACGACGCGAAGGGCCTCCTGAAGGCGGCGATCCGGGGCCATGACCCGGTGATCCTCTTCGAGCCCAAGCGGCTGTACCGGGCGGCGAAGGGGGAGGTGCCGGCGGCTGACTACACGGTCGAGCTGGGCCGGGGGGCCGTCCGCCGGGAAGGTCGGGACCTCACCCTGATCGGCTACGGCGGCGTGATGCCCGACGTGGAGAAGGCCGCACAGGCCCTGTCCAAAGAGGGGGTAGAGGCGGAGGTGATCGACCTGCGCTCGCTGGTGCCCTGGGACCGCGACCTCGTGCTCACCAGCGTGGAGAAGACCGGGCGGGCGGTTCTCGTCAGCGAGGCGCCGCGCACCGCGAACTTCATGGGGGAGGTCGCGTACGTGATTCAGGAGGCGCTGTTCGACCGGCTCCTCGCGCCCGTGTCGCAGGTCGCGGGGTTCGACACGCCCTACCCGTACGTCCAAGACCGCATCTACCTTCCCGGCGCCAACCGCATCGCGGCGGCGTGCGTGAAGACCCTCAACTTCTAGCCGTAGGGTCAAGGGATGAAACCGGACCTCCTGCGCCCCCTACTCGGCCTCCTCGGGCTCGCCATCGGCTTCGGCGTGTACCCGCTCGTCCACCGGGCACCCGAGCCCTGGCCGCACCTCCTCGTCGGGGCGATGTTCGTGGCCCTGGGGGTGAGTGCCTGGGTCTACGCCCGGGGGGAGCGCTGGATTCAGGTCCTGGGGGCGGGGCTGATGCTCTACGGCGTGGCCCGCATGTTCTTCCTGCGCTGACACCGACCCACCACACCCAAACCGAGGTTCCTAGTGAAAGAAGTGCTGCTGCCCGAACTCGCCGAGAGCGTGGTCGAGGGCGAAATCCTGAAGTGGCTGGTGGGCGAGGGCGAGAGCGTGGCCCTCGAACAACCCCTGTGCGAGGTCATGACCGACAAGGTGACCGTCGAACTCCCCAGCCCCGTCGCGGGCGTGCTCAGCAAGAGGCTGGCGAAGGAGGGCGATGTGGTCGCCGTCCACGCCGCCATCGCCCTGATCGACGAGGCGGCGGAGAGGGGAGGGGAGCGCGCGCCCTCCCCGTCGGTCCCGGAGGCCAGGGCCGACCTGCCCCTCCAGGCCGAGGAAGAGCGGACCCAGATGGCGGGGGACGCCGCCGTGGAAAGCGGTGGGGGCAGCATCGTCGAGACGGGGCAGATCGCCGCCAGCGCGGACGACGACGCGAGCCTCTTCAAGGCCTTTGCCTCGAACGAGACGGTCACGGTTCAGGGCTTGGGGACGCGGGGCGGGGGCACGGCCACCCTCAGCCCCCCCGCCCAGGCTCTGGCCCCCGCTCAGACCGTGGGCCGGGTTCCCGCCGTCCCCGCCGCGCGTCGGCTCGCCCGCGAACTCGGGGTGGACCTCGCGCAGGTGCGCGGCAGCGGGCCGAACGGGCGGGTCCGGATGGAGGACGTGAGCGCCCACGCGCAGGCCGCCCCGGTGGAGGAGGCCCCGGCGGCCACCCCTCCCGCCGCCCCCTCTCCCGCGCCTGCCTCACCAGCCCCCGCTCCCGCCGCCAAGGGTGGAGGTGGCCTGCCCGTGCCGCCGCCCCTATACCGCACGCCCAAGGGATACGAGCACCTCGAAGAGCGGGTGCCGCTGCGGGGAATGCGCCGGGCCATCTCCAACCAGATGCAGGCGAGCCACCTCTATACCGTCCGCACCCTCACGGTGGACGAGGTGAACCTGAGCAAACTGGTCGAACTCCGCTCGCGCGTGAAGGATGAGGCGCAGGCGGCGGGCGTGAAGCTCAGCTACCTGCCCTTCATCTTCAAGGCGGTGGCGGCGGCGCTGCGCAAGTACCCCAGCCTGAATTGCTCGTACGACGAGGCGACGGGCGAGATCGTCCTGAAGCGGTACTACAACCTCGGCATGGCGGTCGCCACCGAGGCGGGTCTGACCGTGCCCGTGCTGCGCGACGTGACCACGAAAAGCGTCTTCGAGCTGGCCGGGCAGGTCGCGGACCTCGCCGCGCGGGCACAGGCGGGGAAGCTCACACCCGACGACATGGCGGGGAGCACCTTCAGCGTGACGAACATCGGCTCCATCGGGGCGCTGTTCTCCTTCCCGATCATCAACATGCCCGACGCGGCGATCCTGGGCGTCCACTCCATCCAGAAGCGGCCCATCGTGAACGAGCAGGGCGAGATTGTCGTGGCCCACATGATGTACCTCTCGCTGAGCTTCGACCACCGGCTGGTGGACGGGGCCGAGGCGGCGCGCTTTTGCAAGGAGGTCATCCGGCTGCTCGAAAACCCGGATCGGCTGCTGCTGGAGGCGATTTAGGGGCGATCAGCCGCCAGCTCTCAGCGGTCAGCCTGCCTGGGTTGGCCGCTTTTCGACTGCTTAAATTCCCCATCAAGGGGCGGTCAAAGGGGCGTCAGCTTGGAGGTCTAGGATGGCTGGTCACGGGTGCAACTTAAGTTGTGTGCCCCGGATTGGATACAGTGAACCCGATGACCCTGACCCGTACCCTCGCGCTCCTGACCCTGATGGCCCTCGCCTCTCCGGCGCAGGCGCTCAAGCTCATCATCTGGGACCGCGAACTCCAGACCAAGCTGGGGTACGGCGAGACGAACGGGAAGGGCGGCATGACCGTGCAGCTCGTCAAGGACTACTCTGGCCCGGTGGTGGCCCTGTTCTCCCGTGAGGACGACGAAAAGGCCGCCGGGCTCTACCCGAATGTGCAAAGCCGCTACGACGGCGTTCTGAAAGCCGGTCAGCTTACCCTGGAGACGCCGGGCGGGCCCCTGACCCTCCGGCGATTTCTGGAGGGCCTGAAACTCAACCTGCTGCCCCAGCCGACCGGCCAGACGCTGCTCCTGCCGGGCCTGCGCACCGCGGCGGACAAGAGCAGGCTCCTCCCAGACAAGCCCAAGACGGCCCCCGACCCGACCCTCCCGGCCCCCCAAGGAGACCGCTGAATGCTCGCCCAGATTCTCGTGGTGGAGGACGACCCGCATCTCGGGCCGCTCCTCAAGGAATACCTCTCGGCCGACTACCTCGTCCACCACGCCTCCACCCTCAAGGACGCCCAGGCGTGGCTCGGGACCCACTCCGCCCAGCTCATCTTGCTCGATCTGAACCTCCCCGACGGCGACGGTCTCGACCTCGTGCAGGCGCTGCGGCAGTATTCGAGCACGCCCGTGCTGGTGCTCTCGGCCAGAAGCGGGGTGCAGGAGCGGGTGGCGGGGCTGAACGCGGGGGCGGACGACTACCTCACCAAGCCCTTCGCCATGCCCGAACTCGACGCGCGGATCACGGCCCTGCTCAGGCGCACCGCCGCCGGGACGGGCGTGAACCTCGGCAACACCAGCCTCTCGACGAGCAGCCTGCTGCTCACCGTCAACGACAAGAACGTGAACCTCACCGAGCACGAGGCCCGCATCCTGGAGCTGATGATGCGCACGCCCGAGCGGGTGTTCTCGCGCGCCGACATCGAGTCGCACCTCTACGGCTGGGAGACGCCCAACAGCAACTCCGTGGAGGTCCGCATCTCGCAGCTTCGCAAGAAGCTGGAGCAGGCGGCTTCCGACCTGCGGATTCGCACGATCCGCAACGTCGGCTATGTCCTGCAAGCCTGAGGGCAATCCCTCTAGACTCTTCGCCATGACCCCCACCCCGATCCGCCCCGCGCCTGGCCGCCGGGGCGGGTCTGTCTCGGGGGAGGGCACGTGACCCGCGCGCCCCTGCGGACGGCCCGGGTGGCGTGGCGCCACAGCCTGCGCTTTCGGCTGGCGCTCGTGTACACGCTCGTGGCGTTCGCGCTGATCGGCCTGATCGGGCTGGGCGTGATGACCCTGCTGCTGCGGCAGATGGACGCGCAGTTCCAGACGCGGCTCAACGAGCGGGCCGACAGCCTGGCCGAGGCGTTCCTGGGCCGGGGGCAGAGCCTCGGCAAGTCGCCGGGGGGCACGGGCGTCTACACCATGATCGTGGACGAGGACGGGCGGGTTCTCGCCGCCACGCCCGCCTTGCGCCAGTACGAGGGGACCCCTTTCCCCTTCGGGGGCCTGGGCACCGTGCAGATCGCGGACCTCCCCGCCCGGACGACGACCCGCCGCCTGGGCGACTTCGGGACCCTCTGGGTGGCGCTGCCGGAAGACGCCCTGATCGACGCGCGGCGGATCGCCGTGAACGCGCTGCTTCTCGCGCTGCTCGTCACGCCCCTCTTGATGTTCGTGGTGGGCTGGCTGGTCGGGCGCCGGGCGCTCGCCGGGCTGGGGGAGGCCGCCGACCTCGCCGACCGCATCGACCCCACCCGCAGCCTCGCCACCCTGCCCCTCCCGGCGCGCGAGGACGAGGTTCACCGGCTCCTCGCGGCGCTCAACCGCCTGCTCGTGCGGATCGAGGCGGGGCAGGCGCGCGAAAAGCAGCTTCTCGGGCAGATCGTCCACGAACTCGGGGCGCCGCTGACGGTGCTCAAGGCGAGCCTGGCGCGGGCCGCCGAGCGCGGGGGAGACCCGGAGGTGATGCGCGCCGCCCTCGTCGCCGACGAGCTGACCTTCACCACCCAGGACCTGATGCAGCTCGCGCGCGGGCAACTGGAGATGCGGCTGGTGTGGCACTTCATCCCGGCGAGCACCCTGCGTGGGCGGCTCGACCGGCTGGTTCCGGGGCTCACCTTCACGGGCGATTGGGACGGCATGATCCTGTGCGACCCCGACCGCCTGACCCAGGCGCTGCGCAACCTCCTCGCCAATGCGCGCCGCGCCGCCGGGCCGGACGGGCAGGTGTCGGTGACCCTGCGCGAAACTCCCGAGCACGTCACCTTCACGGTGCGCGACTCCGGCCCCGGCCTGCCCGCCGACCTCGGCGAGCGCATTTTCGACCCCTTCGTGAGCGGCAGCGGCTCCAGCGGCCTGGGCCTGAGCGTGGCCCGCCAGATCGCCGTGCTGCACGGCGGCACCCTGACGGCGGGGAGCGCGCGGCCCGGGGACGCCCGGCCCGGCGAGGCGGTGGGCGGCGCCCTGTTCACCCTGACCCTGCCCGGCGCGGCCCTCGGCGACGACGAGGAAGAGGAGTTCGGGGACGAGGCGGAGGAGAAAGAAGCCCTGCCGCTCCCGTGAGGAGATTGGGGATGGATGTCCATGCGCTCCTCCAGACCGTCCGTGCGGCGGGCGGGGCCACATTCGACCACGGCGGGCGGCCCGTCGACCCGGGAGCGCGGTGGCTCTATCCCCGGCACCCCGGCCAGACCGTGATTCTCGCCGCTTCCGCCGACTGGGCCGCACATTTGAGGAGCTTCATGGAGGCACATCGACCGCTTCTGGAGCAGGAGCCCCCGGAGTGGCTGGCCTTCGGGGCGTGGATTCATCCGGGAGGTGACCTGTACCTGGATATCGTGACGGGACGGTTCGACGAGGAGGAGGTCCGGCGGGAGGCGCTGAGGGCGGGGGAGAGGGAGGGGCGCCGGGTGGTGGCCCTCTTCCAGTCCTCCTCGGGACGGACGATGCCGCTGGCGGAGAAGGAATTTTGTGCGGACGCGCCCCCTATCCTGCCCGGGTGACCCCCGCCGTCTCTCCTCCCGCGCTCGCCGAGCTGCGCGCCCTGCTCACCCTGCGCTTCACGCCCCACCTCGGGCCGCGCCGCATCGAGAACCTGCGGCGGCACCTCGGGAGCGCGCGGGCCGTCCTGGGAGCGCCCCTGACGGCCCTGCGCGGGGTGCCGGGCCTCGACGCGAAGTCGCTCGCGGCACTCGGGACCCCCAGGGCGGCCGAGCAGGCGGAGGCCGAACTGGACCGGGCCCGGGCGGGGGGCGTCACCCTGCTCGGGCGCGGGCTGGAGGGTTATCCGCCCGCCCTCGACGCCCTCGGCGACCCGCCCCCGGTGCTGTGGGTGAGGGGCGAGTTGCCGGACCTCCCGGTCGTGCCGCGGGCGGTGGGGATCGTGGGCACGCGGGGGGCGAGCCCGCACGCGCTGGGGCTCACGCGGGCCCTCGCCGCCGACCTCGCGCGGGCGGACGTGACGGTCGTGAGCGGGCTCGCCCGGGGGGTGGACACCGCCGCCCACACGGCGAGCGTGGAGGCCGGGGGCGTGAGCGTGGGGGTCCTCGGGAGCGCGGTCGACCGCGTCTACCCCGCCGAGAACACGCGGCTCGCGGAGCGGCTGACCCTGATCAGCGAGTACCCGCTCGGCACCGGCCCGGCGCAGCACCACTTTCCCACCCGGAATCGGCTGATCGCCGCGCTGTCGTCGGGCACTGTCGTTGTGGAGGGAGAACTCAAGAGCGGGAGCCTGATCACCGCCACCCACGCTCTCGAATGCGGGCGCACCGTCTTCGCTGTGCCGGGCCGCGCCGGAGACCCCCGCGCCGCCGGGCCCCACCGCCTGCTGCGCGAGGGGGCTGTCCTCACCGAGACGGCGAATGACATCCTTTCCGAACTCGGCTGGGACGCGGCCCCCGCCGCCCCCACCCCCGACCTGCCCCCCGAGCAGGCCCGCGCCCACGCCGCCCTCGTGACCCCCGCCACCCTCGACGACCTGCACGCCTCGACCGGCCTGCCCCTGCCCGAGTTGCAGACCGCCCTCGTCATGCTGCAACTCATGGGGCTCGCCGAAGAGGTCGGCGGGCGCTGGGCGCGGCGGTAGGGGAGGGGAGAGGCCGGTTCGAATCCGGACTCAACGTCCGCAGAGTTGTGCCCTTCGATCTCTGTCCAGCATGAGGGTATAGAACGGCGCCCGTTGATTGAACATCTGATTGAAAGACTTGTAATCGTCTGTAGTCTTCCGCGTTCCACCCAAGGGAATCTGTTTTCCCGAGCAGGTTTCAAGAGATTGTGGGAAGGAAGAAGCATTCACCTGCTGGCCCCGTAGCGACGCCCATCTCACCCCGAATTCCACTTCAGACGCTTGGGAATCCCCCATCGGGCCTCTGTCTGAGATGCAGTACAGCACTTGCCGGGGTGAAGCGATGGGCATACATCGGATGGGCTGCACACCATCTTGAGCGTGGGAAGGGGCGCTCTGGGTGAGAGCGAGCGCGGCGCCGAGAACGGCCGTCAACATGACCGAGACTAAGCTTTCTGTCGCGCGAAGGCAAGAGAACGGGGCGGCGTGCGAGGGAAGGGCGCATGACGTTGACTGAGGTTCAGCCGGGATTCTGAGCCCTGCCCAACGGCGCCGACCTCTTCAGGCACACCCGGCAGACGGGGCGCGCCCCGTCCTTCACACCCGCGAGCAGGCGCCTGGGTCCCGGACCCTCCAGTTCCTTGAGGGTCACAGGCCCGTCGCCCGGGGGTGAGCGCGGGCCGACGCGGGCCAGCTCTACCCTTGCACCAGCCGGGGAAGCCGCGCTGGCGGAGTGGGAGGCGTCCCAGTCCTGGGCCTCCCGATCAGGCCGACGACTCCCCGAGGACGGTGAGTCAGAGGTCGTCGGGACCCGTCACTCCGCCGTCCGGGCCGGTCACGAGGCCCTTCGCACGCTCGGTGCTCGCCGTCCAGGCGTCCAGGTCGGCCGTGACCGCCTCCGGGTTTTGGGGGGGGTCGCCCGCGTGAGCCCGGGCCGCCCCGCTCTCCCCGGTCTCCGGCTCGCCCCCGAAGGCGGAGACGCCGTCCACGCTGCCCGCCTCCCCCGGAGCCCCCGCGTGTTCCGGCGTGTCGTCCGTGATGCCCCGCATCCCGCCCGTGGCCGCCCCTCCGTCATCCGTCATGTGCCGCTCCTTTCCGCGCTCCCAGCTTAGCTGGCAGGGGGGGAGGCGAGGTGAGGGGCCGTTGTGGCGCTCCACAGAGAGGGGGACGGGGGCGCCCTCAGGCCGGGGGGGCCTGGAGGGACCGCAGTCTCTGGAAGACCTCGGCGGCGTGGACGTTGGGCACGACCTCCCGCCAGCGGTGCGCGACCCGGCCCTCCGGGGAGATCAGGAACGTCTCGCGGCGGGCAAGAGGCACCTCCTCGCCGGGCTCGGGGTCGTCCAGCACCCCGTACAGGCGGCTGATCTGCCCGTTGCGGTCGGAGATCAGCGGAAAACTCAGGTCGCACAGGCCCCGGAATTCGGTCTGGCGTTGCCGGGTGTCGCTGCTGACCCCCACGATCTGGGCGCCCGCCGCCCGGAACTCGGGAAAGAGGGCCTGGAAGCGCCGCGCCTGCATCTGGCAGTGGGTGGCCGCCGCGCGCGGAAAGAAAAAGAGGATCACCCACCGTCCCCGCCACGGCGAGAGGCCCACGGGACGCCCGCCCTCGTCCGTGGCCGTGAAGTCGGGGGCAAGGTCGCCGGTTTGAAGCGGTCTCACACCTGGAATCGTCATAGCAGGGGTCTATTGTGCGGCTCCCACCGCCCCCGGTGAGCCGGAAAAATTCACGTGTGCTGCGGCCCGTAGTCCTTTTCCACGCTCACGCGCGGCGGGCCGGGCAGCTCGACGCCCTGCTCGCCGCCGTCCACGAGGTCGGGGAGACGGCCGTGCAGGCCCACCGTCAGCGTACCGCTCTCGCCGGACACGCCCGTCATCGCCGGGTCGAGGACGACCGTCCAGCCGCCGCCCGGCCACTCGACCCTCACCGTCACGGTGTCGCCCAGGGCCAGGGCCGCGACCTCCAGGTCGTCGAGGCGAACACGGATCCGGCCCGCGACGAAACGCACCTTCACGGGACCACCTGCTGGCACAGCGGGCTCATGGGCCCATGCTAGCGGCGTGGGATGCTGGGGCATGGCGAAGATGAGCGTTCTGGTCCTGGGCGGCACACAATTCGTGGGACGGCACATCGTGGAGGCCCTGCTCGCGGGCGGGCACCGGGTGAGCGTCCTGACGCGCGGGCGCACCCCCGACGAGCTGCCGGGCGAGGTCGAGCGCCTGCGCGGCGACCGCAACGAGGGGGAGGCGGGCCTCGGCGCCCTGGCGGGCCGGGCGTGGGACGCCTGCGTGGACGTGAGCGGCTACACGCCCCGGCAGGTGCGCGCGAGCGCCCAGACACTGCAAGACCGGGTGGGCCGGTACGTCTTCGTGAGCACCGTCAGCGTGTACGCCGAGCAGGACCGCCACCCCATCCGCGAGGACGACCCCCTGCTGCCGGAAGCCGGGGAGGACGTGACGCAGGTGACGGGCGAGACGTACGGCCCCCTCAAGGTGACCTGCGAGCGCCTCGTGGCCGAGGTGCTCGGGGAGCGCGCGACCATCCTGCGCCCGCAGATCGTGGCCGGACCCCACGACCCCACCGGGCGCTACACCTCCTGGATCGACCGGGTGGCCGCCGGGGGCGACTTCCTCGCGCCGGGGGACGGCTCGGACTTCGTGCAGGTGATCGACGCCCGCGACCTCGCCCGTTTCGCGGTGACCGTGCTGGAGGAGGGCGTGCCGGGTGTCTTCAACCTCGCGGGACCGCGCCTCGGCTGGCGGGAGTTTCTGGACACGGTGCGGGAGGCGACGGGTTCGGACGCCACGCCCGTCTGGGTGGACGCGGCCACGCTGGAGGCACACGGCCTCGGCTGGAACGAGTTGCCCGTCTACGTCCCGGCGCAGGGCGAGCAGGGCGGGGTCATGGACGTTTCGAACGAGCGGGCGCGGGCGGCGGGACTGACCCTCGAAGGTCCCCTCACGACGGCGCGGGACACCCGGGCCTGGAGCGCGGGCACAGCGCAAAAAGCCTTCCTGACCCCGGAGCGCGAGGCGGAGGTGCTGCGGGCGGTGGGGAGGGGGCGGTGACGCCGTGAACACGAGCCTGACCCTGGTGTGGGACCGCACGGTGGGCATCGCGCGGACCCTCGTCGCGGCGCTGCCGAACGTGCTGCTGGCGCTGGTGGTCTTCGGGCTGTTCTGGCTGCTGTCGCGGGTGCTGGTGAAGCTCCTGGAACGGGTGTTGCGGCGGGCCGGGCAGCCGCTCGCGGTGGGGCAGGCGCTGGGGCAGGTGCTGAGGGTCGTCGTGCTGACGGTGGGCGTGCTGGTGGCCCTCACGGTCATCTTCCCGACCCTCAACGCCGCCACCTTGTTCGGCACGCTGGGCTTCAGCAGCGTCGCCATCGGATTCGCCTTCAAGGACATCTTCCAGAACCTGCTGGCGGGCCTTTTGATCCTGATCACGCGGCCGTTTCGCATCGGGGACCAGATCATCAGCGGCACGACCGAGGGCACGGTGGAGGATATCCAGGTGCGCGCCACCGTCGTCCGCACCTACGACAACCGCAAGGTGGTGATTCCCAACAGCGACCTCTACACGGGCCGCGTGACCGTGAACACCGCCTTCGAGAGGCGGCAGGTGAGCCTGCCCCTGACGCTGCCCTACGGGACGGACCTGGAGAAGGCCCGGAACTTGATGGTCGAGGCCGCGCGTGGGGTGGCGGACCTGGCCGAGGACCCGCCCCCCAGCGTGGTCCTGACGGACCTGAACTCCGGCGGCCTGACGGTCAGCCTGCGCTACTGGGTGAGGCCGCCCCTGCGCCGGGACGTGACCGTCACCACCGACGAGGTGCTGAGCACCGTCGAGGCCCGGCTGAGGGAGGGGGGCGTGAAGCTCAGCACCCCGCAGGGGGTGGCCCTCGACCCGGTGCAGCTCCGGCCCCTGCGCGTGCAACTGGCGGGGGCGGCAGACGAGGGGGCAGAGGGCGCCCTCCGGCCCCTCGCCACCCGGCCAGACGGGCCGCCCCCCCGATGAACCGCACCTGGCTGCACCTGCGCGAGGTCACCCGGCGCTTCTGGTTCCTCCCCGCCCTGATGGTGGCCGCCGCCCTGCTGCTGGCCGAGGGCGGCATCACGCTGGAGGAACGTCACGGGGTGCCGCAAAGTCTCGCCTTCATCTACGGCGGCGGGGAAGCGGGGGCGCGCAGCATGTTGTCGGCGGTGGCGAGCAGCAGCGTCGCGGTCGCCGGGACGGTCTTTTCCATCACCATCGCGGCGCTCTCCTTCGCGGCGGGCAGCATGGGGCCGCGGCTGCTGGACAACTTCACCCGCGACCGCGGCAACCAGGTCACGCTGGGCACCTTCATCGCCACCTTCGCCTTTTGCGTGTACAGCCTGCGGGTGGTGCAGGGCGGCGAGGAGGTGCCCTTCGTCCCGCACTACAACGTCACGCTGGCCGTCGTGCTGGCGCTGGGATGTATCGCGGTGCTGGTGTACTTCATCTTTCACGTGACCGCCAGCATCAACATGACCCACGTCCTGAACCTGCTGCGCGACGACCTGAACAAGACCCTGAAGCAGGCCACCCGTGAGGGAGGCGAGCCGCCGGACGGCCCGGTTGCGCCGCCCGAGCGCTTCTGGGAGGGCGCAGAGACGTTGCGCGCCCCGGAGGGCGGGTACCTGCAACTGGTGGACACCGGGCGGCTGCTGGACCGCGCCGAACGGGAGGACGTGGCCGTGCGCCTGCTGGTGCGCCCCGGCGACTACGTCTTTCCGGAGACCGTCGTCGCGCTGGGCGTGCCGAGGCTGCCGGAAGGCGTGCTGGACGCCCTCAGCCTGGGAAACCAACGCCTCGCCGACCAGGACGCGGAACACACGCTGCGCCAGATGGCGGAGGTGGCGGCCCGCGCCCTCAGTTCCGGCGTGAACGATCCCTACACGGCGGTGGACGTGCTGGACCGCTTCGGGGACGCGCTGTGCCGCCTGCGGGGCCGGACGTGGCCCACCGGGGTGTATGGGCGGGGGGGACGGCCGCGCCTGGTTCACCCGGTCACCGATTTCGCGGGCCTGACCGACGCGATGTTCCGGATGGTCCGGCAGTACGGCAAGGCCAACCCCGCCGTCATGATCCGCCTGCTGGAGGTGCTGACCGCCGCCGCGACCTGCCTCACGGGAGAGGCCGAACGCGCCGCGCTGAGGCGGCAGGCCGACCTCACGCTGGCCGACGCGCTGCCCGTCACCGGGAATCCCGCCGACCGTGCCGACCTGGAGCGCCGCTTCCGGAAGTTCGGGGAGGTGCTGAGCGGTTACGCCTCCCCCTCCCGTCTCTCTCCCGAGCGGGAGGAGGGAAGGGGGGAGGGCGGGGAGCTGCGACCCGCGCAAGGTTGAGCAGCCCGCAGGAGGGTGCCCGCCGTCACGCGGGCGAGCGCCCTGGTCAGGGACGGAGCCTGCCGGACCTTTAGCGGACCCGTGCGAAAGGAAAACCGAACGGCTCTACCCTGGGGGCAGAGGCAACTCACCCGTCTCCCCGGAGGATTTCACCCATGCCCGATTCCCGTGCCCTTCGCCCCGCCCTCGCCCTGCTGGCCCTCGGCGTCCTGGCCGCGGGCGCCCTGAGCGGGTGCGCGCCCGCCCAGTCAGCCCAGCCTGCCCCGGCGGTCTCCGCGCAGCCGATCTCCCCCTACGCCACCCGGGCGGACGCCGCCGTCGTGGTGTTCCAGTCGCGGACGGCCCGGGCGGGCGCGGTAGACCTGTTGCTGGACGGCACGCCGGTTCTGCGCCGGCTCCGCTCGACCGACTCGTACCGGGTCTTCGTCCTGCCGCCCGGACTCCGCACCCTCAGCGTGCAGAACTCGCTGAGCGGCACGCCGCTGGAGGCCCAGACGCTCGACCTCCGGGCAGGGGGGTCCTACGCGCTGGTCCTCGACGTGGACCCGGTGACCCGCGAGTACATCCTGCTCTCCGGTCAGGGCAGCAGCGCTATCTCCAACCTGATCGGCCCCGGCTGAGCGGGACGCGGTTCCTGCTGCCGGAGCGGGGCTCCTTTGCCGTAGGGGCCGGAAGGTAGGCCGGGCGGGAGAGGGTCAAAAAGGCCGGGTGGTATGCTGGCTCCCGCTCGTTTCGAGGGGGAGGTGCGGCTTATCTCGCAGGAAATCTGGGCCGACGTGCTCGGGTACGTCCGCAAAAACATCACGGAAGTCGAGTACCACACCTGGTTCGCGCCCATGAAGAATCTGGGCGTGCAGGAGGGGTCGCTGGTGCTGGGCGTGCGCAACTCCTTCGCCCAGGACTTCGTGCGAAGGCAGTACCAGGGCCTGCTCGAAGACGCCCTCAGATCGCTCGGCGCCGAGCACCCGCAGGTGAGTTTCCAGGTGCTCCCCGCCGTGCAGGAGGCGATGATCCTCCCGCAGGATCCGCCGCCTCCCCCGCCGTCCGGGCCGCGCAAGCCCCCGCCGGGCGCCCCACCCGCGCCGCCCCCGGGCGAGAACCGCAAGACGCTCAACCCGAAGTACACCTTCGAGAATTTCGTGGTGGGCCCGAACAACAACCTCGCGCACGCGGCGGCGCTCGCGGTCGCGGAGTCGCCCGGCAAGGCGTACAACCCCCTGTTCATCTACGGGGACGTGGGCCTCGGCAAGACGCACCTGATGCACGCGGTGGGGCACTACATGGCCGAGCGTTTTCCCGAAAAACGCATCGAATACGTCTCCACCGAGTCCTTTACCAACGACCTGATCAACGCGATCCGCGACGACCGGATGACCCAGTTCCGCAACCGCTACCGCTCGGTGGACCTGCTGCTCGTGGACGACATCCAGTTCCTGGGGGGCAAGGAGCGCACCCAGGAGGAATTCTTCCACACCTTCAACGCGCTGTACGAGAGCCACAAGCAGATCATCCTGAGTTCGGACCGACCGCCCAAGGACATCGAGACGCTCGCCGGGAGACTGCGCAGCCGCTTCGAGTGGGGCCTGATCACCGACATCCAGACCCCCGAGTTCGAGACGCGCGTGGCGATCTTGAAGATGAACGCCGAGCACAACCGCATCGACATCCCGCAGGAGGTGCTCGAACTCATCGCGCGGCAGGTGACGAGCAACATCCGCGAGCTGGAGGGGGCGCTGATGCGGGTGGTGGCCTTCGCCAGCCTCAACAACGTCCCCTTCTCCCGCCCGGTGGCCGCCCGGGCGCTGAGCAACGTCTTCACGCCGCACGAGGTCAAGATCGAGATGACGGACGTGCTCCGGCAGGTCGCTGTCCACTTCAACCTGCCCCCCGAGGTCATCCGGGGCTCGGGCCGCGTCCGCGAGGTCGTCGTCCCGCGCCAGGTCGCCATGTACCTCACCCGCGAGCTGACCAGCCACTCCCTCCCCGAGATCGGTCAGTTCTTCGGGCGCGACCATTCCACGGTCATGCACGCCGTCTCCAAGGTGACCGAACAGGTCGGCCGGGACGAGGAATTGACTGCCGCCCTCGACACTCTCCGGCGCCAGATCAAAGGTGTGGAAGATGAGGATAAAGATGCGTAATCTCACCTCACCTTCTTCCACAGACAGAAAAAGTTCCAAAATCCGTTCCAAACACCTGTGCCAAGTTTCACGACCTGTGGATAAGGTTGTGGATAACCTGTGGATAAGTGCCATTTTCCTGTGGATAACCCTGTGGAAAAGTCGGCCAGTTATCCACAGGCTCCCGCCCCTGTGGATAAGTCGGGAGTTATCCACAGCTTATCCACAGGTTTCCACAGGCGGCCTGTGGATAACTTTCGCGCGCCCAGCGCGGCCCGAATAGGGTTTTCCACAGTTTCCACAGGCCCTATTACTACTACTACTATCTTTTTCTCTTTTACAGAACAGGTAAAAGAAAAAGAAGACCGACCCAGGACCGGGAAGGGGCAGAGACCAGAAAGATGAGAGCGCACGTCACCAAGAAGACCCTGAGCGAGGGACTCGGCCTGCTGGAACGGGTCGTTCCCAGCCGCAGCAGCAATCCTCTCCTGACCGCCCTGAAGGTGGAGGCCTCCGAGGCGGGGCTGACCCTGAGCGGCACCAACCTCGAAATCGACCTCTCGTGCTTCGTGCCTGCGGAAGTGCAAGACCCGCAGAGCTTCGTGGTCCCCGCGCACCTGTTCGCGCAGATCGTCCGCAATCTGGGGGGCGAACTCGTCGAACTCGAACTGAGCGGCGCCGAACTCGCCGTGCGGGCGGGCGGGTCGGATTTCAAGCTTCAGACCGGGGACCTGGGCGCCTACCCGCCGCTGAGCTTCCCCGCCCACGCGGACGTGAGCCTCGACGCCGCCGAACTCGCCCGGTCGCTCGGCAGCGTGCGCTACGCGGCGAGCAACGAGGCGTTTCAGGCGGTCTTCCGGGGCATCAAGCTGGAGCACCGCGCCTCGGGCGCCCGCGTCGTCGCTTCCGACGGCTACCGGGTCGCCATCCGTGACTTTCCGGCGAGCGGCGACGGGAAGAGCCTGATCGTGCCCGCCCGCAGCGCCGACGAGCTGATCCGCGTGCTCAAGGACGGCGAGGCCCGTTTCACGTACGGCGAGGGGATGCTCAGCGTCACCACCGACCGCGTGCGGATGAACCTCAAGCTCCTCGACGGCGACTTCCCCGACTACGAGCGGGTGATCCCCAAGGACATCAAGCTCCAGGTCACCCTGCCCGCCACCGCCCTGAAGGAGGCCGTGGGCCGCGTGGCGGTGCTGGCCGACAAGAACGCGAACAACCGGGTCGAGTTCCTCGTCACCGAGGGCAAGCTGCGGCTGGCCGCCGAGGGTGACTACGGCCGCGCGCAGGACACCGTGGACGTGGTGCAGGGGGGCCCCGAGCCCGCCATGAGCCTCGCCTTCAACGCCCGGCACGTCCTCGACGCGCTGGGGCCCATCGAGGGGGAGGCCGAACTTCTCTTCTCGGGCTCCACGAGCCCCGCCATCTTCCGCGCGAGCGGGGGGGGCGGGTACATGGCGGTCATCGTCACGCTGCGCGTCTGAGGGGCCAGCCAGGGGCAAGGAGAGGCCTATTTCGCCAGGGGTTCCCCTCCCGCCTGGGCCGCCGGGCGGCGGACGCGCCTTAGACGGATGAAGACACGTCCATCGTGAGCCCGCTTATAGTGTGCCGGGTACACCTAGCGTCCCCGATCCGGTCGGGGGCCCGGGGCTAAGGCGCAGGTCCGACTCTGGGGAGGGAAAGCCATGAACATCGAGAAAGTCATCGCCCGTGAAGTGCTCGACTCGCGCGGGAACCCGACCGTCGAGGCGGAGGTCCACCTCGACAGCGGTTTTTCGGGCCGCGCCATCGTGCCCTCGGGGGCGAGCACGGGGTCGCACGAGGCGCTCGAACTGCGTGACGGCGGCCCGCGCTACGGCGGCAAGGGCGTCCAGAAGGCCGTCCAGAACGTGAACGAGGTCCTGGGGCCCGCCGTGGTCGGCCTCGACGCCTCCGACCAGGGCGCGGTGGACGCCGCGATGCTGGAGCTGGACGGCAGCCCGAACAAGGGCCGCCTCGGCGGCAACGCGATCCTCGCCGTCAGCCTCGCCACCGCCCGAGCCGCCGCGAACGAGCTGGACATCCCCCTCTACCGCTACCTGGGCGGCAGCAACGCCAAGACGCTCCCCGTCCCGATGATGAACGTCATCAACGGCGGCGCCCACGCGGACAACTCGGTGGATTTTCAGGAGTTCATGGTGATGCCCGTCGGCGCGACCTCCTTCCGCGAGGGGTTGCGCTACGGGGCGGAGACCTTCCACGCGCTGAAGAAAGTTCTCAGCGGGCGCGGCTACAACACCAACGTGGGCGACGAGGGCGGCTTCGCGCCCGACCTCAAGAGCAACGAGGAGGCCCTCGAAGTCCTGCTCGAAGCGATCCAGAAAGCCGGGTACGAGCCCGGCAAGGACATCTGCATCGCGCTCGATCCCGCCGTCACGGAACTCTACAAGGACGGCCAGTACCACCTGGAGAGCGAGGGGCGCACCCTCTCGACCGAGGAGATGGTGGACTTCTGGGCCGACTGGGCCGGGCGCTACCCCATCGTCAGCATCGAGGACGGCCTGGCGGAGGACGACTGGGACGGCTGGCGGCTGCTGACCCAGCGCATCGGCGACCGGGTGCAGCTCGTCGGCGACGACCTCTTCGTGACGAATCCCGAGCGGCTGGGGCGCGGCATCGAGACGGGGGTGGGCAACGCCATCTTGGTGAAGGTCAACCAGATCGGCAGCCTCACCGAGTCGATGGACGCCATCGAACTCGCCAAGCGGAGCCGCTACGGCACGATCATCAGCCACCGCTCGGGCGAGTCGGAGGACGCCTTTATCGCCGACCTCGCCGTCGCCACGAACGCCGGGCAGATCAAGACGGGTTCGGCCTCTCGGTCCGACCGCATCGCCAAGTACAACCAACTGCTGCGTATCGAGGACCAGCTCGGCAGCTCGGCGGTGTATCTGGGGCGCCGGGCGCTGAGGTAGAAGCCGTCAGCCGTCAGCGATCAGCGCTCAGGAACGGCTGACGGCTGATCGCTGATTGCTGACCCCCCTTTGGAACCGTTCCCAATACAGAAAGACAGGACTTCTGAGCATGAAACACTTCGACAGGGCAACCAAGATCGTCGCCACCATCGGCCCGGCGAGCCGCAATCCCGAGACGCTGGGGCGGATGATGGACGCGGGGCTGAACGTGGTGCGGATGAACTTCAGCCACGGCGACCCGGAGGACCACCGCCAGACGTACGCGATGGTGCGCGAACTCGCGGCGCAAAAGGGCCTGAGCATCGGCATCCTGCAAGACCTTCAGGGCCCGAAGATCCGGGTGGGCCGCTTCCGGGAGGGGGCCGTGACCCTGGAGCCCGGGCAGACCTTCACGATCACGATGGATGAGGTGGAGGGCGACGCGCAGCGGGTAGGTTCAACCTACAAGGGGCTGGCGCTCGACGTTCACCCCGGCATGGCCCTGCTGCTCGACGACGGAAACCTCGCGCTGCGGGTGACCCAGGTGCGGGGCAACGACATCCAGACGAGCGTCGTGGTCGGGGGCGTCCTGAAAAACAACAAGGGCATCAACGTGCCGCAGGCCGAGCTCGCCGTGCCCGCGCTTTCCGACAAGGACGTGCAGGACATGGAGTTCGGGGCGGGGCTGGGGGTGGACTGGGTGGCGCTGAGCTTCGTGCGCTCGCGCGACGACCTGCTGCTGGCCCGGCATTACCTTGCCCGCTTCGGCTCGCGGGCCAAGCTGATGGCGAAGATCGAGAAGCCGCAGGCGGTGGACCGCTTCGAGGACATCCTGCGCGAGGTGGACGGGATCATGGTGGCGCGCGGCGACCTCGGCGTGGAGATGCGCCCCGAGCAGGTGCCGACGATCCAGAAGCGCCTGATTCGCCTGTGCCGCGAGGCCGGGAAGCCCGTGATCACCGCGACCCAGATGCTGGAGAGCATGATCCAGCTCCCGCGTCCCACCCGCGCCGAGGCGTCGGACGTGGCGAACGCGATCTACGACGGCACCGACGCGGTGATGCTCTCGGCGGAGTCGGCGGCGGGGCAGTACCCGGTCGAGGCGGTCGCCATGATGGACCGGATCGCCCGCGAGGCCGAAGGAAGCGAGCACTACGCCATGCTTCAGCGGCAGGTGGTCGTCGACACCGAACTCGCGCAGGACTCCATCGCCTTCGCGGCGTGTTCCATCGGCGAGAAGCTCGACTCGCCCGTCATCGTGACCTTTACCAGCACGGGCGGCGCCGCGACCCGCATCGCCAAGAACCGCCCGCACCTCGCCATCCTGGCCCTGACCCCCAACGAGCAGACCCGCAACCAGCTCGCCCTCTCGTGGGGCGTGGTGCCCATGCTCAGCGAGGACCCCCACGACACCGACGACATGGTGCGCATCGCCAACGACGAGCTGAAAAAGAGTGGCCTCGCCGATGTCGGCGACCGCTACGTGATCACGGCGGGCGTGCCCTTCGGCGTGCGCGGCACGACCAACATGCTGCGCGTCGAGCGGCTGCGCGAGGAAGACCTCAGCGACCGGGTTTGACCCCGGCCTCGCGGCGACCCCCTGACGAGGAGCTGACCCACCCCCGGCCCACCCCCCCCGTGTGATGGGCCGGTCAGGTTTTTATCCACAGGGCGCGGGCTTTTCCACACTCGGGCTGTGGATAACTTTCGGGCCGGGCCGGGCTGCACGCCGTCCCAGACGTTCTCCACAAGGCCGGGGGTTATCCACAGCGTCCTGTGCATAACTTTCCGGGTTTCGGGAGTTCGTGACCCCTCCGGCGACCGCACAGGAGGGCCGTGAAGGGCCTTCGAACGCGGGGAAGGCTCAGGAACCCGGGACGACCCGCGCGAAGCGGTCCTTGCCCTTCTGGATGACCGCGCCGCCCCCTTCCAGGGTCAGGGTCCCCTGCGGTTCGAGGTACGTCTCGCCGTTGAGCCTCAGCCCCCGGTTCTGGATGAGCTTGCGGGCCGCCCCCAGGCTGGGCTCGAAGCCCGCGAGGACCGCGAGCCGCGCCATGCTGACCTTGCCCTCGGGGTTGAGCTCGGAGGCGGGGACGGTCACGGTGGGGATGTTCTCGGGGATGCCGCCCTTCGCCACCGCCCGGAAGCGGGCCTCGGCGGCGTCGAGGTCTGAGCCCGGGTGCAGCCAGGCCACGACCTCGCGGGCGAGTTCGCGGTGGGCGGCGACCGGGTGTCCGGCGAGGAGTTCGGCGACGCGCTCCTGCGGCAGGTCGGTCAGCAGCGTGAGGTAGTTCTCCAGCAGGGCGTCGGGCACCTTCATCAGCCCGGCGAACATCGCGTGGGGTTCGTCCGTCAGGCCGATGTAGTTGCCCAGGCTCTTGGACATCTTCTCCACGCCGTCGAGGCCCACGAGGAGGGGCAGCGTCATCACGACCTGCGGCTCCTGACCATAGTCGCGTTGCAGGGCGCGGCCCACGAGGTTGTTGAAGAGCTGGTCGGTGCCGCCGAGTTCCACGTCCGCGTGCAGCGCCACCGAGTCATAGCCCTGGGTGAGCGGGTAGAGGAGTTCGTGCATGGAGATGGGCGTGCCCGCGTTCAGGCGCCGTGAGAAGTCGTCGCGCTCCAGAATGCGGGCGACGGTGTAGCGGCTGGCGAGGCGGATCACGTCGGCGTAGCCCATCGGCTCCAGCCACTCGCCGTTGTAGCGAATCTCCAGCACCTCGGGGTCACCCCGCAAGACCAGCCTGCACTGGTCGAGGTAACTCTGGGCGTTGGCGCGGGTCTCCTCCAGCGTCAGCGGCGGGCGCGTCTTGGACTTGCCGCTGGGGTCGCCAATCATCGCGGTGAAGTCGCCGATCAGCATGATCACCCGGTGCCCGAGGTCCTGAAACTGCCGCATCTTGCGCAGGATGACCGCGTGCCCGAGGTGCAGGTCGGGCCGCGTGGGGTCGGCGCCGAGCTTGACGCGCAGCGGCTCGCCCGTCTCCAGGCTGCGCTCCAGCTTGCGGCGCAGGTCGTCCTCCGTCACGAGGTCATGGGCGCCGCGCCTGAGAATCTGAAGTTGCTCGTCTACGGGGAGGGTTCGGCGAATTTCACTCATGGTCACTCCACAACAGGGAGGCGGCGCACCGGACTCTTTGCCGTGCGCCGCCTCTGGCTCGGATTTCGGGCTGTGCCTGACCCTCACCCCACCGTGCGGCGGGGCGGATAGGAACGTCGGGTCAGGCGCCTCATGCCCGGCAGTCTAGCAACGAATTCCCATTCCCGGGGGCCGGGTCCTCTACCCTGCCCGTGTGAAGACGATCCACGAGCTGCGCGCCACCTTCCCCCGCCCGGGCCGGGTGGAGTGGGTCGGACTGCGCGAGGCGCGGCGGGCTCCCGTGCGAAGTGTGCCGGAGGCCGAGGCGCACCCCCTCGTCGGCCTCCTTGGCGACCACGGGAAGACGCTGCCCGCCCGCGTCCCGGCGCTCGTCGGAGAACCGGGGGAGGTCACGCGGGCCGCGACGCCCGCCCAGCCCATCCCCGGCGGCCCCGGACGGCGGCAGGTCACCCTCCTCCAGGCCGAGCACCTGCCCGTGATCGCGGCGCTCGCGGGGCTGGAGGAAGCCACCCCCGAGATGTTGCGCCGGAACCTGCTCGTCTCGGGCATTCCCCTCCTCGCGCTCAAGGAGGCTCGCCTCCAGATCGGGGAGGTCGTGCTGGAGACGACGGGGGAGTGCCACCCCTGCTCGCGGATGGAGGAGACGCTGGGACCGGGCGGGTACAACGCGGTGCGCGGGCACGGGGGCCTGACGGCGCGGGTGCTGCGGGGCGGCGTGATCCGGGTGGGCGACGGGGTGCGGCCCCTCCCGTGAGCCCCTATCCTGGGCGGGTGACCTCGCCCTCCTCCCGCCCGCCCCGTTCGCGGACGCTCGCCCGCGCCTTCGGGTTCACGCGGTTGATCGTGGAGCTGGGGGTGTTCAGCTCCTTCGCCTTCAGCCTGGCTCTCTTCGTCGCGGCCATCGTGCAGGCCTACCACACCATCGGGGACGCCTTCCGGCACCTGGGGGAGGAGGGGACGACCAAGCATCTCCTGATCGCCGCCGTCGAGCAGACCGACACGCTGCTGGTGGGGATGGCCCTCCTGATCATCAGCCTGGGCCTCCAGGCCCTCTTCATCGGAGAGGTGCGCAACGTGCCCGCGTGGCTGCACGTCCAGACCTTCGACGACCTGAAGCAGAAGCTCATCGGCATCGTGATCACGGCGCTGGGAGTCAACTTCTTCTCGGTGGCGCTGGAGTGGCACAGCGGCCCGGACATCCTGAGCTACGGGGCCGCCATCGCCGCCGTCATCCTCGCGGTGGGGACGTACAGCCTCGTGCTCGCGCGCCAGGGCGCGGGGCAAGACAGCCTGCCCGCGCACGGGGAGGCGGATGCCGGCCCCCACCCTTGACCCCCGGCTGGAGGCGGTGCTCGCGCTCATCGGGGCACAGACGCACGCGGACATCGGCTCGGATCACGCCCACCTCCCCATCCGCCTGATCCGGGAGGGACGGGCCCGGCGCTGCGTGGTCGTCGAACTCAACCCCGGCCCCCTCGCCCTCGCGCGGCGCAACGTGGCCCGCGCCCGGCTGGAAGACCGGATTGAGGTCCGGCACGGCGACGGTTTTGCCCCCCTCCTCCCCGGCGAGGTCGTCAGCGCCAGCGTGAGCGGGATGGGTGCGGGCACGGCCCTCGGCATCCTGCGCCGGGCGGGGAAGCACGTACCGCCCACGCTCGTGCTGCAACCGAACGACTCCGCCCGCCCCCTGCGCGTGTGGGCGCGGGAGCAGGGCTACCACCTCGCCGCCGAGCGCCTGATTCCCGGCTACTGGCCCTACCCGGTGCTGCGGCTGGAACGCCGGGACGGCCCCGACCCGGCCTATGCGGGCCTGCCAGAGCCAGCCGCCCTCCGTTACGGCCCCCACCTCCTGCACGAGAGGCCGGAGGTGCTCCTGCGTCTGGTGCGCGCCGACGTGGCCCGGTTGACACCCCTCGCCGCACCGGGCCGCACGGCCCAGGTCGAGCTGGAGGAAGCCCGTGCAGCCCTGGCCGTGCTGGAGGGGCAATAAAAAAGCCGCCTCTCGGGCGGTGATGGAAAGAAGATAGCGTCGTATGCACGGCGTGTCAACTCTATGCGCCGGGTGTGGCGGCCATCCCCCCACCCCTCCCGGCAGTTGCGCCCTCAGCGTTCCCGATGCTCCCCGGTGCCTTCCTCCAGCCCCGCCAGCGCCCGGCGAAACACGTTGAGAGTGCCCTCCCCGTGCAGGACGAGGCGCGCGGTCAGCTCGGGGTGGCGGGCGAGTTCGTCGCGCAGGGTGCGCAGGGTCACCCGCGCGGCCTCCTCCAGGGGGTAGCCGTAGACGCCCGTGCTGATGGCGGGGAAGGCGACCGACGTGCAGCCCTGCTCCACCGCCAGGCGCACGCTCTGGCGGTAGGCGCCCGCCAGCAGCTCGGCCTCACCCTGTCCGCCGCCGCGCCAGATCGGGCCGACCGCGTGGATCACGAAGCGCACGCCCTGCCGCTCCAGACCGAAGGCGGGTGTGATCACCGCCGTGCCTGTGGGCGTGCCCCCGATCCGCCGGATGGCCCGCAGCAGTTCGGGCCCGGCGGCCCGGTGGATCACGCCGTCCACGCCCCCGCCGCCCGCGAGTTCCTTGTTGGCGGCGGTCACGACCACGCACGTCCGCTCCCGCCCGATATCCCCCTGCACGAGTTCCAGACCCATACGGGCAGGATAGGTCAGGTGTTCACCACACGGCTGAGGTCCCCGTCCGTGAGGGCCGTGCTGCGCACCGTCTCGGCGAGGCGCGCGGCGGCGTGGTCTTCCGGCGTCCATTCCCCCTCGGGAAGCTGGCGGGCGCGCTCGGCCCGCTGGACGGCGTGGAGTTCGGCGACGGCGCGGCCCAGGTCGTCGTTCACGATGACGTAGCGAAAGGCGTGGGCGTGGGTGATCTCGTCACGGGCACGGGCAAGGCGTTTCTCGATTCGCTCGGGCGTTTCGGTCGCGCGGCCCACCAGACGGCGGCGCAGCTCGGTGAGGCTGGGCGGCATGATGAAGACGAGGATTGCCCCGTCACCCATGCGCTCCCTGACCTGCATCGCGCCCTCGACCTCGATCTCCAGCACCACGTCCTGACCGCGTGAGAGCGCCGCCTCGATGGGCTCTATGGGGGTGCCGTAGTGGTTGCCGACGAACTGCGCGTGCTCCAGAAAGCCGCCGTGACGCACCTTGTCGAGAAAGACCTCGGGGGTCACGAACACGTAGTCCACCCCGTCGCGCTCGCCGGGCCGGGCCTCGCGGGTGGTCCAGGAGGTCGAGTAGAACACGTCCTGCCCGGCGAGCCAGCGCTCTCTGAGGGTGCCCTTGCCCACCCCCGAAGCGCCCGTGATCACGAGGAGCAGCCCGCGCCGGAGCGCGGGGGAGGGGGCGTCGGGTTGGGGGGCGGTCCCTTGCGGAGCGGACATCATCGCCCCCCAGCATACGGGGCGGCGGCGAGGCGGCAAAAGGGGGCCGGGGTGAACGCGGCTCCCGGCCCACCCGTGCTGGCCCTAGGCCGACTTCTTGCGTCTGCTGGTGCTTCCGCTGGGGCGCGTGCCCGCCACGGCTTTCGCGCGGCTCTTGCCCAGGGTCTGCCCCTTTTCGAAGCTGGCCTGCATCCGCTTGCGGGTGTCGGCGGCAAGCTCCTTGAAGTCGAGCTGACCCGACTCGATGGCCTCCAGGCTGGGCTTCACGGTGCCCGCGCGGCGGGTGGCACCGAGGTCTTTGTTCGTCTGCTCGAACCACTTCTCGAAGTCGGGCGTGACCTCGAACAGCATCTCCTTGGTCTCGCGCTGGTAGGTGCCCTCGCCGCCCCGGCGGCTGAACTGCTTGGGGAGCGTGAAGCGCTCGGGCAGATAGGTCGCCTCGAATTGTCCCTCGCGCACCGCCTCCCGGAACAGCTTGAGAAAGGCGTCGCTGCGTTGAACATTGTCGAGTTCGTGCATCTGCTCGCTGAGTTTCTTGTAGGCCACGTTCTTACCCCCTTGTCGGATTATGAGGGGAAGAGGCCGGGTTGTAAAGGCAAAGAGCGCCGACTCTCTTAAAGACAACCTCAAGTTCGACCAAACACCAAAGGATGCCGGGCGAGGGGCGGTTCACAGCGAGACGGTCAGAAAGTCGCTGTCCGGCCCGTAAGGAAAGGGAACGTTCCAGACGCTCCCTTGTTTCTGTGGCTTGCGGCCGGTCAAGAGAAATCTCTCCTCGCACGCCAGGCAGGAGCGGAGGTTTTGTGCGGCCCTCTCCCCCTAGACGGCCTCCTCCAGGCCCAGGTCGGGCCGTCGGCTTTTGCTTCGACCCGCAAGAGGAAAGACCCTTTGCGAAGACGCAGAGGGCATTTTCCGTGGGGGCGTTGGCAGATCGCCTGCTCGGTCATAGGCCCGAATTCAGGCCGTGTTCTGCTGGGTCGCCTGTATCGCCGTGAGGGCAATCGTGTACACGATGTCGTCCACCAGCGCCCCGCGCGAGAGGTCGTTGACGGGCTTGCGCAGGCCCTGAAGCATCGGCCCGACGGCGACGACGCCCGCCGAGCGCTGCACGGCCTTGTACGTGGTGTTGCCGGTGTTGAGGTCGGGGAAGATGAACACGGTCGCCCGGCCCGCGACGGGGCTGTTCGGGGCCTTCTGGCGGCCCACGCTGAGGACCGAGGCGGCGTCGTACTGGAGGGGACCGTCTACCGGAAGGTCGGGGCGCCGTTCGCGCACGAGCCCGGTCGCGGTCTTAACCTTCTCCACGTCCTCGCCCGCGCCGCTCTCGCCCGTCGAGTAGCTCAGCATGGCGATCCGCGGCGTGATCCCGAAGGCCTTTGCACTGTCTGCCGACTGGATGGCGATGTCGGCGAGTTCCTCCGCGTTCGGGTTGGGGTTGATCGCCGCGTCGCCGTACACGAGGACCTGCTCGGGCATCAGCATGAAAAAGATCGAGGAGACGAGCGCCGCGCCCGGTGCCGTCTTGATGAGCTGGAGGGCGGGCCGCACCGTGTTCGCGGTCGTGTGGACCGCCCCCGACACCAGCCCGTCCACCTCGCCGAGCGCGAGCATCATCGTGCCCAGGACCACCGTGTCCTCCAGTTGCGCCTCCGCCTGGGGGGCGGTCAGGCCCTTGCTCCTCCGGAGTTCGACCATCGGCTCGACGTAGCGCGAGCGGATGGCGTCGGGGTCGAGGAGTTCCAGGCCGTCGGGCAGGGTGAGGCCCTGGCCCTCCGCGACCTGCCGCACCCGGTCGGGCTTGGCGAGCAGAACCGGGCGCGCGATGCCCTTCTCCACGCAGCGGACGGCGGCGCGGACGGTGCGCGGCTCGTCGCCTTCGGGGAGGACGATGCGTTTGTTCGCCGCGCGGGCCTTCTGGATCAGCTCGTAGCGGAAGGCGCTGGGGGGCAATCGGCGCTCGCCCTGCGCGTCGGGCGCGCGCAGGCGGGTGCCCAGCGGCACGGTGTCGAGGCGGTCGGCGATGAAGTCGAGGATGCGCTCCATGCGCTCCAGGTCGTCGTGCGGGACGCGCGGGTCCATCCGCGAGAGGCGCGAGGCCGTCTCGTAGGAGTTCGTCGCGGTCCGCAGCACGGGCAGGGTGCTCGTCAGGGCGGCGCGGGAGAGCCGCTCGATGGACTCCTCGGGGCTGCTGCCCGACGTGAAGAGCAGCCCGGCCAGCGGGACCCCGCTGAGGTGGGCGAGCGCCGCCGCCATCACCACGTCCTCACGGTCGCCGGGCGTGACGACGAGGGCGCCGGGCCCGAACAGGTGCGCCATGCGCGGCACCGTGCGCGCGGTGACGACGGTGCTCGTGACGCGGCGCAGGGTGGCCTCACCCTCGTTGACGACCTCGGCCCCCAGGTGCCGGGCCACGTCGAGGGTGCGCGGGGCACTGAGGGACGGCGACTGGGCCACCACGCCGAGGAGGGGCAGCTCGCCCCCGGCCAGGACCCGGCTCCTCGTCCGCAGCTCCGCGAGCAGGCCGCCGAAGTCGAGCTCTCTCGGCGCGAAGTTCAGCACGTACCCGGCGAGGCCCGAGCCGTCCGAGCGGCGGTAGGCCTGGGCGGAGATCTCCAGCTCGTCGGCGAGCGCGGCGGGCTCCACCCCGGCGAGGCTGGAGACGAGCACCACGTCGGCCTCCAGGTTGCGCGCGAGGCTGGCGTTCAGCGCCCCCGCGTACACGTTGCGCTCGTTCAGCGCCAGCCCCTCGGCCACGAGCACGTCCGCCCCGCCCGTCACCCCCGCCGCCGCCTGCCGGGAGAGGGCGATCACGCTCTCCATCAGGTCCTCCTCGCCGCCCTGGCTGAGCTGCTCCTCCGCGTCCCCGAGGGGGATGGGGTCGGGGGCCGCCGCGTGGGCGAGGGTGCGGGCGAAATGAACCGAGTCGTCCGTCGTGGTCTCGTGCGTCTGCGCGATGGGCTTGAGGAAGGCGACCTTGAGGCCTTGCCGTTCCAGGGCGCGGACGAGGCCGAGCGCGGTGCTCGTCAGGCCGACGCCGTTGCGGGTGGGGGCGACGAAGAGGGTTTTCATAGGGTGGCTCCTTGCAGAATCCGGGCCGTCTCGCGGGCGATCATGAGTTCCTCGTTCGTGTTCACGACGAGGGCGGGCACGCTTTCCGGCGTGGTAATGGGGCCCGACTGTCCGCGCACCGCCCCGGCATTCGCCGCCCCGTCCACCTCGAAGCCGAGCAGACCCAGCTGGGCGAGGGTCGCCGCCCGCACGGTCGCGCTGTTCTCGCCGATCCCGCCCGTGAACACCAGGCCGTCCAGCCGCCCCAGCGCCACCGCCATCCCCGCGACCGTCTTCGCCAGCCGGTAGACGAACACGTCCACGGCGAGCCTCGCGCCCGCGTGCCCGCGCGAGGCGGCCTCCTCCAGCTCGCGCATGTCGTTCGTGAGGGTGGAGAGGCCCAGCAGCCCGCTCTCCTTGTTCAGCGCCGAGGTGATCTCGCCCAGGCTCAGGCCCGCCTGCCGGGCGAGGAAGTCGTGGAGGCCGGGGTCCACGTCGCCGCTGCGGGTGCCCATGATGACGCCCTCCAGCGGGGTGAGGCCCATGCTGGTGTCCACGCTGCGCCCGCCCCGCACGGCGGCCACGCTGCACCCGTTCCCGAGGTGGGCGGTGACGAGGTTCACGTCCGCGAGGTCGCGGCCCAGCATCCGCGCCGCCTCGCCCGCGACGTAGGCGTGGCTCGTGCCGTGGAAGCCGTAACGGCGGACGCCGTGCTGGGTGTACCAGACCTCCGGCACGGCGTAGCGGTAGGCGACCTCGGGCATGGTCTGGTGGAAGGCCGTGTCGAATACCGCGACGTGGGGCAGGTCCGGGAAGGCCGCCCGCGCCGCCTCGATGCCCGCCAGGTTCGCCGGGTTGTGCAGCGGCGCGAGGGGCACGCAGGCCCGGATCGCCTCGATGACCTCGGGCGTGATGAGGGCCGGGGCGCTGAAGCGCTCGCCGCCGTGGACGACCCGGTGCCCGACCGCACCCACGTCGCCGCGCATCCCGAGTGCGTCCAGTTCACCCAGCAGCACGCCGAACGCCTCCGGGTAGGAGCCGCCGGGCAGGGGGTGGGTCACCCGCTCGCCGCCCCGGTCCACCCGCACCGACGCCGAGCCCGAGCCCAGCCGCTCGGCGAGGCCGGAGAGCCGCACCTCGCCGGGGGCGGGGTCGAGGAGGGCGAACTTGACGCTGCTCGACCCACAGTTGAGTACCAAGGTCCACATGGGGGCATTCTCACCCACCGGGGCGGGGCTTCAGGGGGAGGCACCCGGAGACGGGGGTTGAGGGAAGGTTAGGACTTGCCGAAGTCTCCTCAGCGGACCCGCGTCGCCCGCCTCACCCCCGGCTCGCCCGCCACATGCTCCAGGCGCAGGACCGGGGCGTCCGGGTAGTCGGCGTACAGCCCCTCACCCCACTCGATCACGCTCAGTCGGCTCCCCGCGATCAGGTCTTCGAGGTCCATCTCGTACAGCTCTCCGGGGTCGCGTACCCGGTAGGCGTCCACATGAAGCACCCGGCCCGCCGGGGTGGGGTAGGGGTGCATCAGGGCGTAGGTGGGGCTGGTCACCGGGTCCGCGAAGCCCAGCGCCGCCACCAGCCCGCCCGTCAGGGTGGTCTTGCCCGCCCCGAGTTCGCCCTCCAGAAAGAGCACTGCGCCGGGGGGCAGGGCGCGGGCGAGCGCGGCGCCGAGGGCGCGTTGTTCATCCGCGCCGCGCAGCAGCCGCACCTCGCCGGGCCGGAGGGGAAGGGGAGGGGTCACGCCCCCGAGTAAAGCAGACGGGAGGGCAGGAAGGTCAGCCGCGTGTGCCCGTGAGCCAGGACCCGGCCTGGGGACCCAGGGCCGCCGCGTCCGCGCCCCGCGCGATGCGCCACGAGCCGTCGGGCAGGCGGGCGCACGCCCACACGCCCCGGTCGTCCTCGAACTGCGCCTGCCGGATGCCGAGAAAGGCCGCCTGGGCGAGCAGGGCCGCGATGCCCTGGGCGGCGGGTTCGTGCGGTCCCTCCGTGAGCAGGCCGTCCTGGGCGGTCCAGGTTTCCCCGGCGGCTTCCCGGCTGACGGCTGACGGCTGAAAGCTCGGCGCATCCGGGGCTGTCTCACCCCCCAGCGCCCCGAGGTCGAAGACCCCCAGAAGGTCACTCAGCGCGTCCGCGCCGAAGGTCGCCGTGACCTCCTGGGCGGCGCGGTATTCGGCGTGGGCCTCGTGGAGCAGGGCCTCGGCCTCCTCCAGGGTCTGGGCGTAGCGGCCCCGGGCGTCTTGCGACATCGGCCCCAGGCGGCGCTGGGCGCGCAGGGTGTCGGCGAGGCGCCCGAGGCGCTGGGTAGTCTCGCCCGCCAGCCCGCGCACGGTGTCGTACTCGCGGATCACGAAGTCGGCGCGGGCATCGAAGTCCTCGCGCTGCCGGGCGGCCTCGCCCATGCGGCGCTCCAGAATAGCCCACAGCGGCGCGGCGTCCACCCGCTCGCCCCGCGCCAGCGCCTCGCGGGCGGCGGCGAGCCCCGGGGCGAGGTCGGCGGCGGCGCCCGGCACGTCGCGGGCGGCGCGCTCGACCTCGGCGAGTTCGCGCCCGGCGGCGAGCAGGTGCTCGGCGTCCCCGGGCGTGGCCTCCAGCGCCCCCAGGGCGGCGCGCAGGTCGCGCAGCTCGTCGCCCGCGAGGCCGCCCCCGTCCAGCGTGAGCCGGGCCACGTCGAGGGCCACCCGCGCCTCGCGCAGGGCGGGGCTCCCGGGCAGGGCTTCGAGGCGTTGTTCGATCCCGGCGAGTTCGGCGCTCTGGGCGGCGCGGGCCTCGTCGCGGGCGGCTTCCAGGCTCGCGCGCCAGGCGAGGGCGGCCTCCGCACCCAGCGACCCGGCCCCGTGTGCCCCCCGCAGGGCGCCCCCGTGTTCCTCCAGGTCCGGGCGGGCGCGCAGCAGCGCCGCGAACTCGCGGGTCAGGTCGGCGAGGAGCCTCCCGGCGTGCTCCTGTTCCAGGGCGAGCATCCGGGCGTGCGCCTCGGGATCGGGGGTGCCCGGCCCGGCCACCGGCTGCACCAGGGATGATTCGAGCAGCTTGCGCAGGTTGAAGGTGATCGTGCGCGCCCGCTCGACCTCGGCGGGGAGGAGGGTGCCCTGCCCCTGGGCCTCGCCAATCTGGGTGATCAGGTTCTCCAGGCGCCGCACGTCCTTGCCGCCCATGCCCTGCACCCGCGCGAAGGCGGCGCGCAGCTCCGCGAGGTCTTGCGCCTGGGTGACGAGCCCTTCTTCCAGGCGGCGCTCCATCAGGGCGATCAGGTCCTGGCCCTCACGCGCGAGGGCGGCCGCGTCCCGACCGGCGTCCTCCTCCTGGCGGGCGACGCCCAGGACGCCCCGCAGCCGCTGGGTCTCGGGCCAGTCGAAGTACAGCGAGAATCGGCGCACGCCCTCCTCCAGCGCTGTGAGATCGCTGCCGGGGAGGGGTGGGGGAGCGCCCTCGCTCGCCGCCCGGTGCAGCTCGGCGATCACCTCCGACACCCGCCGCTTGGCGAGGGGCGCGGGCACGCTGAGCTGGAGGCGTTTGAACACCTCGCGCTTGAGGATGTCCTCCAGGGCGGCGGCGTCGAGCCCCGCCGGGCTCAGCCCGCGGGCCTGCGCCGCGTCCCCCACGATGCGTTCGAGTGCCCGGGGTGAGACGAGGTCGCCGAGCAGCCGCGCGGGCAACCGGGCGAGGGCCGTATCCACGGTCACACGCGGCTCCGGGCGTCACGGGGACCGGGGCTCACGTGGGTTCCTCGTCCCAGTCGAGGCCCTGGGAGAGGGCGGGGCGGGGCGCCGCCGGGCGGCCGATCAACCCGAACTGCACGCACAGCCCCCGGAAGCCGAAGGCCACCAGCCCGATGCCGAGCGCCGCCGTCAGGGCCCAGAGGGGCACCCCATACGCCCCCTGCGTCAGGGTGAGGGTGCCCGCCCCCGCGAGCAGGGGGACCCCCAGGCGGTCGCCGAGCCAGCCCAGGAACCCGAAGACCCCCTCCAGAAAGACCGGCAGCAGCAGCAGCACGAGCCCCGCCGTGATCGCCCGCCACGAGGCGTTGCGCCCCCCGAAGGCGAGGTTGAGGAGATACAGCGGCACGAGGGCGAGGAGCGCCAGCCCCAGGAACACGGCGGCCCGCAGCCCCCCCCCGAAGGAATGCGAGGCGCCCGCCGAGGCCGCGTCGAGGCGGCTGGGGCGTTCTCCGGCGGCCTCGCGCTCCACGGCGCCCAGCCCGGCGATGAGGGCCTGCACGTCGGCCGGGCGTGGGGCACGCCGATCCTGCGCGGCGGTGAGGGTCTCCAGAAAGCCGTCGTATCCGCCCGCCGCGGACAGGTCGCCCGGCGCGGCGGAGAGGGCCGCCCGCGCGCGGCCCAGCGCCGCCCTGACCCCCTCGCCGTCCCCGTGCCCGGCGGCGGTGAGCGCCCGGCCGAGGGCCGCGTAGGCCCCGTCCACGCCGCCCGCCCGGTCGGGGCTGGTCTGGGGTGGGGGGCGGACGGCCTGCCGGGCGGGCGTGGGCGCGGGAGAGGTCGCCTGGGGAGGTGTCTGGTTCTCGGCGGTGGACTGCACCACCGGCGCGACCACCCGGGGAGCGGTGGCGAGCGCCGCGTTCAGGGCCGCCGCGCCCTGCCGCAGGGTGCGCAGCGTGGCCGTGAGCCCCGCCGTGTCGCCCGCCGTGAGTTGCCGCAGGGCCTCGTCGAACCCCGCGACCTGCAAGCCGCCCGCGCCGCCCGCGTCCTGCACCACCGTGAACCAGCTTGCCGCCCGGGCGAGGTTGAGATAGGCCGCCGGGGTGCGCTCGGCGCGGGCGGCCCCCAGCGCCAGGCCCACCTTGCTGGCCGCCGCCCGCTGAAGCCGCCACGCGACCCGCTCGGGCCGCGCCGCCCCGGCGTCCCCCGCGAGGGCGGCCCCCGCGGCGGCGCCCAGCCCGAACTCGCGCCCGAGCAGGCGCACCTCCTCGGCGCCCTTCCCAGGGCTGTCCGCGAGGAGGGTCAGGGTCTGGTCGTACAGGGCCCGGCGCATCAGGCCCCGGGCGAGGAGCACCTGGGCCTGCACCTCGGCGGGGGTGCGGGCCAGGGCACCCCGGGCGCGGCCCAGGGCATCGCTCAGCCCGCCCGCGATCTGCGGGTTGCGCAGGCTGGGGGCGAGCCCCGCGAGGGCGGTCTCGGCGCGGTCGAGCTGGGCCAGGGCCCGTTCGGCGCTGGCGGGCCGGGCCTGCGAGGCGGCCTCCAGGCTCGCCGCGAGGGCGCGGTAGGCCGCGAGGTCCTGCGCGCCCGCCGTTCCCGCCGCGAGGGCGGCGGCCAGGGCCAGGGGGGCGGCGAAACGACGTGGGAAAGGATTCATGGGGCCTCCCGCAGGAGCTGCAACTCGGTCAGCAGCCGCCCGACATTGACCTGCGGCCCGGCCACGACCGCCACGCAACACGCGCCGAGGGGCCGCATACAGACCGTCCGCCCGCCCAGGTCGGCCGACATCAGCCGCAGGGCGCGTTTCTGGAACAGCAGGGCGGTCGCGGCGATCACGCTTCCCAGGTTCGCCGCGCCGGAGAGGGAGCGCTCGCGCAGCACCTCTCCCGTCGCCCGGCACACCAGCACCCCCTGCACGCCCGTCATCCGGCCCAGGTGCGCGATCAGGGCGTCCTGGTCGGCGGGATCTTCCAGGTCGTAGGTCCGCTCGCCGGGAGGGGTCATGTGGTCGGGATCGTCGAACTCGAAGTCGTCGGCGCCCAGGAGGGGGCCGTCCTCCCAACTGCCGGTCTCCGCGCCCGGGGTCTCGTCCCAGGCGGCCACGGGGGCCGCCGCGCCGGGGACGGCCTCCCCGCCCGGCGGCCCGGCGAGTTGACGGGCGAGCGCCCCCAGCTCGGCGCGGGCCTGGGCGGCGGGCAGCACCCCCGAGAGCCGCCCCAGCAGCGGGCCTTCGAGCACGCGCCCCATGTCGCGGGCGCTCACGCCCTCGGGGGCGAGCCCCTGCTCGCGCAGCGCCGCCCGCAGCATCGTCTCGGCGGCCCGCTCGGACACGATGCCGGACAGGGTACGCACAGTCAGGTTGTACACGGCATTTGTCATGGCAGACCTGAACGGAGTGTAGGCCGCGCCCGCTTACACTTTTCTCTCAGCCCCGCCGCCGTAGGAGCCGGAGTATTCCCGGAGCGTGTTGAAAAAGCCGCTGCATCGGGACGGCGCCGGTCTCCCCACGGGAGGGATGTTCAGAGCCGCTTGCAGGGGGTGACAGGGCCGTCGCCGTCCTGTCGCCGGGAAACGCGGCCGCGCCGTTCGGACGTGCTCCTACACTGCCCCCATGCCGCACACCGAGTACCGCGTCCGGGCCGAGGTGGACCCGGCCGTCCTGGGCCACCTGCGCGGGGCCGCGTGGGGCGAGCCGGACGACGGGAGCGACTGGCCCGCCGTCCTCGCCCGCAGCCTGACCTGGGTGACGGCCCACGAGGGGAAGCGGCTCGTCGGCTTCGTCAACGTCGCCTGGGACGGGGGCGTCCACGCCTTCCTGCTCGACACGACCGTTCACCCGGACGCGAGGCGGCGCGGGGTGGGCACCCGGCTCGTGAGGACGGCGGCGGACGCGGCGCGGGCGGGCGGCGCCCACTGGCTGCACGTGGACTTCGGGCCCCACCTGACGGCCTTCTACGCGGGCTGCGGCTTTCAGCCCACGGCGGCGGGGCTGCTGCGGCTGCGGTGACGCGTCCCGGCCCCGCCCGCCTATCATCGGGGCCATGACCTCTTCCCCCTCCACCCCGCCCGTGGGCGACCGCCAGGGCGGGCCGCGCGACAAGGGCCGCGAGGTGCAGGCGATGTTCGCCGCCATCGCCCCCCGCTACGACCTGCTCAACCGCGTGCTCAGCCTCGGCGTGGACCGGGGCTGGCGGCGTGAGGCGGCCCGTGAGGCGCTCGGCCTGGGTCCGTCCCGCATCCTCGACGTGGCGACGGGCACGGCGGACTTCGCGCTCGAACTGGCGGCCCGTGCTCCGGGGGCCGAGGTCGTCGGCAGCGACTTCGTGCCGCAGATGCTGGAGATCGGGCGCGCGAAGGCGCGGGCGCGGGGGCTCACGGTCCGGCTGGAGGAGGGCGACGCCCTGAAGCTCCCCTACCCCGACGGCAGCTTCGACGCGGTGACCTGCGCCTTCGGCTTCCGCAACTTCGCCGACTACTCGCGCGGCCTCACCGAGATGTGGCGGGTCCTCTCCCCGGGGGGCCGCCTCGTCATTCTGGAATTTCCGCCGCCCCGCCCCGGCCTCTTCGGGTCCGTTTTCCGCCTCTACTTCCGCCACGTCCTGCCGCGCGTCGGCGCCATGGTCAGCGGCAACGCGGGCGCCTACACCTACCTCCCCGAGAGTGTCCTCGCCTTCCCCGAGCCCGAGCGGCTGGCCGGGCTGATGCACGCCACCGGCTTTCGCACCCGTTACCGCCTGCTGACCTTCGGCATCGCCGCCATCCACGTCGGCGACAAGGGCTGACCCAGCAACAAGGGGACTTCTTCTCCATCACCGGGGCTGGCGCACAATCCGGGTTGTGGACGCTCGCGCCCCTGCGACGCCTCCTCAGTAAGCTCTGCTGACAGCCCCCCTTGAAGGGGAGCCAGAGAGTTCGTGTGGCGTGAAGGGTCCCATCCTTGCCTCCCCCCTGAGGGGAGGTGCCCCGCAGAGGGGTGGACCGGCGCTGTGCGAGCCTTGCGCCTCCGCGACAGCTTCGCCACCCTCTTGTGTTTTACAGAACTACGAAATATTGTAGAACATGCGCAAGTTTCTGTTGGCCCTGGTCCTCCTTCCCGGATGTGCCCGCGCGCAGGGGGGTGATCCCCTGGCGCCGCTGCTGGACTTCGCACGCAGGCAGCCGGGGGACGTGGCGGTGGTGACCCACGCCGTTCGCCCGGACGGCACGCCCGACCCGGCGCGGCACCGGCTCACGTGGAATGCGGCCCGGCCCATGCCGCTCGCCAGCACGCGCAAGATCGTGCTGCTGGCCGCCTACGCGCGGGCGGTGGAGGCCGGGCGGCTGGACCCGCACACACCCGTGCGGCTCTCGGAGTGGGAGGCGTCCTACGTCCCCGGCATCGACGGCGGCGCCCACCCGGCGAGCTTGAGGGCGCTGGACATCCCCGCCGACGCGCAGGGGCGGGCGCGGGACGGCTCGCGGACGGTGCCCCTCGACACCCTCGCCCAGTTCATGATCGAGACGAGCGACAACGCCGCCGCCGACCTGATCCTCTCGCGGCTGGGACCGGGGGCCATCCCCGGGACGGTCCGCGCCCTGGGGCTGACCGGGCAGGAGGACTTCGGCCCGGTCCTCGGCATGGTCGGCAACTGGGCCGCGCCGGACGCCCTGAACGTCTACGCGGGGCAACCCCTGGCGACCCGGGTCGCGCGGGACTGGGCGAAGGCGGATGACCTGAGCCGGGACGCGGAGGCACGCAGGAACCTGACCCGGCTGCCGTCCTGGCCCGCTGCCGCCGAGCAGGCGAGGCTGGCCGACGCCACCGACCCGCGCGGCACCGCGAACGACTTCGCGGGGCTGATGGCGCGCGTGCTGACCGGGGCGGGCCTGGGCAAGACCGAGTTGGAGGTCATGCGGCGCCACCTGGGCTGGCCGCTGCGCGTGAATCCCGACAACGCGCAGGCGTTCACGGCCCTGTACGCCAAGGGCGGGAGCCTGACGGGCGTGCTCACGAACACCTTCGCCCTCGCGCCCAGGGTGGGCCCGCGTGCCGGGGAGCGGCTCGTCGTCAGCGTGTTCCTGCGCCGCATTCCGCCGGACGAATATGCCCGGCTGACGCAGAACCTCGAAGGGGCCATGCTCTCGGTCGCCCTCCTCCCGGGCGAGGCCCAGCGCCTGCTCGGGGCCCTGCAAAGCCGGTAGACTCGGCCCGGTGAACGGCTCTCCGGACCTCGAAGCCCGCCTGCGCGCCCTGGAGGAGCGGGTGCGGGCGCTGGAGGCCGGGCGAGCAGGGGCCGCGCCGCCGACCGGGAGTGAGGACTTCTGGGCGCTCGACACCCTGACGGGCCGTTACCCGCAGGGGGCGGTGCTCTTTTCCGGCCACGTCGAGTTGCCCACGGGCGAGCGGTACGGCTGGCAGGAGACGGCGCTTGCCCCCGACCTCCTCGCCGCCGACTGGGCGGAGGCCGCCCCCGCCCTCGCCGCCCTGGGCCACCCCCTGCGGCTCGCGCTGCTGCGTGCCGTCCTGCACGGGCAGCGCACTACGGCGGACCTCCAGGCCCAGCCGGACCTCGCCGGGGCCGGGAAGCTCTACCATCACCTGCGCGAGTTGCAGGCCGCCGGGTGGCTGACCCCGCAGGGCCGGGGCCGCTACGGGGTGCCCGGCGCGCGCGTCGTGCCCCTGCTGGCGATCCTGCGCGCCACCGGGCCGCTGCCTGCCGAATCGGGCGGGGAGCGGGGTTGACCGGAACCCTGGGAAAAGGACGGGCCTGGGCGTACCGGATGGGCCGACCCCAGGCGGACAGAGGCGGACCGCCCCTCGATGTGTCGGGTGGCGCCGACGCGGTGGAGTCCTCCGAACCTCACCCCTTCGCCTGGAGGCCACCACCGCCGCGTCGGCAAGGGCGGGCCGTCGGCCGACTCCACGAGCGGCGGTCCGGACGACCCGGCGACAAGCCTGATTCCTCGCGCCCCGACATCCCCGACTCGCACAGCTTTGACGCCCCTTCCATTCAGCGCCGTCTTTTGGTCATCACCACCGACGAGGCGCCTTGCTCTTCCCGTCTCCTTTCGAGGTGCGGCCATAAACGCCCCTTCACCCGAGTCTCGCCCGCCCGCCGACTCCGGGGGGGCAGGCTGACCTCATGACCGACGACCAGAAGCAGGGGTACGATCCCGCCAACACGTCGCCCGCCGAGGGGCAGAGCCACGCCATTCCCGACGCGGCGCGCGGCCAGGACCCGGACATCGACCCCGCCGACAAGGATTCGGCGGAAGGGGACCGCGACGAGGTGGAGGGCAGCGCCACCCCGGGCCGTGACTGAGCCTCTGCTGGGCCCGCCCGAGGGTGAGCGGCCCCTGAACGCGGCCCGCCCTGAACCGGAGCGGGCCGAACTGCTGGGCTGGATGTTCGACCGCGTGCACGAGGCGTACGGCGACCGCGCCCACGAGCCCCGGCGCGAGCCCATGCACGAGCTGATCAGCACCATCCTCTCCCAGCGCACGACCCATCAGGACGAGGAAGCCGCCTATCAGGAACTGCGGCAACTCGGCGACTGGAACACGATCATCGACACGCCGACCGAGGTCGTCGCGCACGCAATCCGGCGCAGCAACTACCCCGAGAGCAAGGCGCCGCGCATCCAGGCCACCCTGCGGGCCATCCGCGAGCAGCGGGGCGGGTACAGCCTCGACTTCCTCGCCGAGTTGCCGGTGAAGGACGCGATGAAGTGGCTCACCGACCTGCCGGGGGTGGGTCTCAAGACCGCCTCGCTCGTCTTGCTGTTCAACTACGCGCGGCCCGTCTTCCCGGTGGACACCCACGTCCACCGCGTCAGCACGCGGGTCGGCGCGATTCCCCGCATGGGCGAGCAGGCGGCGCACCGGGCGCTTCTCAAGCTCCTGCCGCCCGACCCGCCCTTCCTGTACGAGCTGCACCTCAACCTGCTGAGGCACGGCCAGCGGGTGTGCACGTGGACCAGTCCCCGGTGCCCGGCTTGTGTCCTGCGCGAACGCTGCGACGCCCACGCGATCTACGGGAACAACGTGCCGAGCTTCGGGGAGAAGCCGGGGAAATCTTCGTAAGACAGGGAGAGATTCTCCTCAATCGTTCGTTTTCCTCACGTCACGATAATCAGAGACCATGACACCAACCCAAATCGGTCCGTCGCGCTCAAGCACAACGTCCACCTCTATTTCGTCGTCGTAGGCAGTGATGACTATGCCTGTTGTGACTTGAAAGAGTCTGGTCAGTTCTTAAGTGAGCCGTTGGCATTCAGACGCACGCGGTTTTGTTCGTCCCTATTGTTGAAGTCGGCCCAAACCCTCGCGGTCATCGAAAACTCAGCCCCGCTCACGCTCCCGCAGCACGAGCTGGATCAGCCCCAGGGTCACGAGTTCCGCCTCCTCGGGCCGGATGGGGCGCAATTCCTCCACCACGAAGCGGCGCGAGAAGACGCTGCGGCGTTTGCGGACCCGGAAGGCGGGCTGTCCGGCGGCGTCGGTGACCGTGTAGGTCGGATTGACGAGGTAGTCGAAGCCCAGCGCGATCACGTCGCCGATAAGGGGGATGGCGTCGAAGACCCCCTCCACCACGCTCATCCAGGGCTGGTCGTCGAGGATGGTGAATTCCACGCGCTCGTCCGGGCCCAGAAGTTCGTAGCTCGCCGCCCAGAGGGTGCGCAGGCCCCGGGCCTGGAGCGAGCCGACCAGGGGGCCGTCCAGGCGCCGAATCTCGCGCCGGGCCCGCCAGTCGAGCGCCCCCGCCATCAGTCCCCGGGCGCGGATGCCGTGCGTCTGCTGGCGCCTGGCCTCATCGGCGTAGACCCTCACCTCGTCGCGGACGCTGAAGAACTTCTCCTTGACGACGGCGACGAGGCGGCCCTCGGCGTCCGTGACGCGCAGCTCGGTCAGGAGGCTGAACTTGAATTCGAGCGTGAGGGGAAAGGTGGGGTTCACACCCCGGGGTACGGACTCAGGCGGGGTCCGGTTCCCACCCGCCCAGGTGGGTGCCGGGAGCAACGCCCGCCCCCTGCGCCCACACCTGAGCGGGCTGGGCCCTGCGCGCCTCGGGCTGGACGGTCTGGATTCGCACCGCGCCCACGCCGCACGCGACGGTCAACCCGCCCTCGTCCACCCCCAGCACCTCGCCGGGCTGGCCCGACCCCTGCGTGACGCTCAGGCCACTCAGCTTGAGGCGGGCACCGT
Source organism: Deinococcus aestuarii (assembly GCF_018863415.1). Lineage (NCBI taxonomy): Bacteria > Thermotogati > Deinococcota > Deinococci > Deinococcales > Deinococcaceae > Deinococcus > Deinococcus aestuarii. The sequence goes on from NZ_JAHKSN010000008.1 coordinate 101,733, forward strand.
TCAGGAAGGCGGTCGTCTGAGGCCACGCGGCCACCCCCCGGTAACGGTTCACCACCGCCCGCGCGCCCTCCCCCCAGCGCACGAAGCCGTCCTCCTTCACGAGCATGGGGGCGTGGGTGGCCTGGGCGTCGTCCTGCGGGGTGGGGGAGAGGTCGGGGAGACGGGCGAGCGCGTCCACGATCAGCCGCGACGCCTGCGCGCTCAGCGCGTCCGCGAGTTCGATGCTCGTCCACCCGGGCGCGATGGGCAGGGCCTCTTGCAGCAGGACCGGGCCCGTGTCCATCCCCTCGTCGGTCTGCATGATCGTCGTGCCCGTGACCGTCTCGCCCCGGATCAGGGCCCACTGGATCGGCGCCGCGCCCCGGTAGGCGGGGAGGAGGCTGGTGTGCGTGTTCAGGAAGCCGAAGCGGGGAACGGCGAGCAGGGAGCCGGGCAGAATCTTCCCGTACGCGCAGGTGACGGCCACGTCCGCCCCGCTCTCGCGCAACCGCTCCTCGAAGGTCAGGTTCCCCCGCAGTTTCTTCGGCTGCGCCAGCGGCAGGCCCAGTTCAACGGCCCGGGCGGCAACGGGCGGTGGCGTGAGTTTGAGTCCCCGCCCCACCGGCTTATCGGGCTGCGCGACCACGAGGACGACCTCGAAGCGTTCGCGGATTGCCTCCAGCACCGGCAGGGCGAAGGCGGGCGAACCGAAAAAAGCGACGCGCGGGGGGGTCAACCCTGGGCCTCCAGCGTTTGCAGGTAAGCGCGGGCCCGGCCCTTCAACTCGGCCAGATACTCGACGTACTCCTCGGTCACGTATCCGGGCAGGCGGTCGAGGTAATACAGGCCGTGCAGGTGGTCGGTCTCGTGCTGGAAGATGCGCGCGAGGAAGGCGTCGGCTTCTATGCTGCGCCGCTCGCCGCCCAGATCGGTGTAGGTCACGCGGATTTCACTGTGGCGGGGCACGTCCGTCCGCTTGAGGCCGGGAATGCTCAGACAGCCCTCGCCGAAGTCGGTGTCCACGCGGTCGGAGAGGGGCTCGACGACCGGGTTGAGCATCACGAACTCGCGCAGCGCACGGGCCCTCAGCGGCTTGCCCTCCTCCGTGTCGTCGTCGTACTCGACCGCCACGAAAATCTGGTGGGGGAGGCCGACCTGGGGCCCGGCCAGTCCCGCCCCGCGTGCCTCGTACATCGTCTCCAGCATCGCGCGGGCGACCTCCTGCAAGGACTGGGGGGCAAAGCCGGGCACCTGCACGGGAGCGCTCAGGTCCTCAATGGCCTGTGCCTGTCCCCTCAATACCGGGTCGCCGTAGAGCCGGATGGGATAGACGCTTCCCGTCTGGGTCACTTCGCCCGTTCCTTGCCCGCGTCGGCGAGGGAATTCAGGTACGCCTTCGCCTGACGCTGCATGGACGCGAGGGCCTTGCGGTGGTCTTCCGTCACCTCGGGGGGCAGGCGGTCGAGGAAGAACACGCCGTCGAGGTGGTCGGTCTCGTGCTGGAAGACGCGGGCGAGGTAGTCGTCGGCCTCGATGACCCGCTCCTGCCCGTCGAGGTCGGTGTAGCGGACCTGCACGGCGCGGGCACGGGGCACGCCCTCCTCGTAGATGCCGGGGATGCTCAGGCAGCCTTCCTGGTAGGAGCGGTCCTTTTTCTTGTCGACGACGGTCAGCACCGGGTTGAGCATCACGAACTCGCGCAGGACGCGGGACTTGAGGGGCGCGTCGCCGCCCTCGTGTTCCTCCTCGTCGTCCTCGTACTCGGCGGCCACGAACAGCCGCACGGGCAGGCCCACCTGGGGGGCGGCCAGCCCGACGCCGCGCGCCTCGAACATGGTCTCCAGCATGGTGTTCGCCACCTCGCGCACGGTCTGGGGTCCGGCGCCGGGCACGGTGAGGGTGTCTCCGGGGCTCAGGGGCCGCGCCTTGCGGCGCAGCACGGGATCACCGTACAGGCGGATGGGGTAGACGCGGGGGGCCTGGGCCATAGCACCCCTTTTTACCAGAGCCTCACCGCGCCGCGTCGCCGTGCCTGCACTTTTGCCGCGAAGGTGCCCCCGGCCCCCTCCGAAGGTGTGGCCCGGCCCCAGGGTCCTCTCACGCCCTCCCCACCCCGCCCCCCTAGCGTCAGGGGGACCGACGCCCCACCCGCCGAAGCCCGACCAGGAGGTTTTCCACCCATGCCCACCCGACCTGTCCTCGTCCTGACCGCCGCGCTGCTCGCCTCCCTGGCCGCCGCGCAGACGGCGCAGCCCGCAACCACGCCCACCACGACGGCCACCCCCGCCCCTACCGGGGACGCAGCCGGGGCCGCCGCCGAGGCCCGGCAGCTCGCCGAGCGGGCCCGCGCCACCTATCCGCAGGGCAGCGCGAACATCGACCAGACCCTCTGGAAACAGGCCGCCGCCGCCGCCGACCGGGCCGCGCAGCTTGAACCCCAGAACCCGGAATACCTGCGCCTGCGCGCCCAGATCTACACCGAGGTCGGCTTCTGGCGTCAGGCGGAGCTCGCCTGGGCCGCGTACTTCCGGGTCACGCCCGCCGCCCCCGGGAGTGCGGAGGCGAAGCAGGCCGCGTCCGTCCAGTACAACCTCGGTTACGCCGCCTACACGCGCAACCAGCCGACCGAGGCCGCGCGCTTTTTCTCCGCCTGCCTGGAGTTCGACCCGGCGAGCGTGCCCTGCGCGACCTGGGCCGCCCGCACCGCGCTGGAGGCCGGGGACTACGCCCGCGCCCAGACCCTCTACAGCCGGGCGCTGAGCCTCGCCCCCGGGGACAAGACGCTCACGTACTTCCAGGGGGTGGCGCAGCGGGCCAGCCGCTACGGCCCCGCCGCCACCCGCGCCTTCAGCCGGGCGTACGCGGACCTCGACGCCGGGCGCAAACCGCAGGCGCTCGCCGGATTCCAGGAGGCCGCCCGGAGTGCGCCCAACTTCATCGAGGCGTGGCGGGAGGCCGGGAAGCTCGCCCTCGACCTCGGAAACGCCCAGGCCGCCCGCGCCGCCTATCAGGCCGCCGCCGCCCTGCCCGAGGCGAACGCGGCGGACCGCTACAACCTCACGGTCGCGCAGGAGGGCGAGCGGTACGGGCTCGCCGCCACGCGCGCTTTCCGCGACGCCTACGCGAGGTACGCGGCGGGCGACAAGGCTGGGGCCGAGGCCGGATTCCTGGCCGCCACCCAGCAGAACCCGCAGTACGCCAAGGCCTGGTCGTGGCTGGGCCGCACCCGCTACGAGGGGCAGAACTTCACCGGGGCCGCCGACGCCTACGCCCAGGCGGTGCGCCTCGACCCGGCCGACCGGGCGAGCGCGTACTACCTGCGGCTCGCGCAGCAGGGGAAGTAGGGCATCCACCTCTCCCTTGAACGGGGTCTGGTGTCTGGCCGGGCCCCTCCCTTCTCACCTTTGTTCACGCCCCCATCAGATTCAGCCCATACGCTGGGGCTATGCGCTCCCCTGCTCTGCTTCTGCTCCCCCTCACCCTGACGCTCGCGGCGTGCGGCTCGCGCGGCGTGCAGGCCCCGGACGCCTACGACCTCAGCGGCACCATCGGCGGCAACTGGGGCACCGACGCCCGGCTGCGCCTCGCGCTGGTGGGCACGGGCTTTCCCGACGTGCTGACCAACGACGGCAACCAGGCCCAGAACGTCGTCTCGACCGGGGTGAACGCGTGGAACTTCGGCTTCGACCTTCCCGACCGGCCCAGCCTGACCAGCCTGTTCGGGGCGTATCAGGTCGTCGCGTACAACGACGCCAACAACACGGGCACGTACGAGGTCGGCGAGACCTTCGCCCGCAACAAGCAGTGGCTGATCTACAGCACCATCAGCGGCAATGTCCCCGCCATCACCCTGCCCGGGGGCGGCGAGGAGATCACGCCCGCCATGACGGTGAGCGCGGGCTGGAACCTCTATGACCGCAACTTCCCCCTCAGCGACACCAACCCCCGCCCAGCGGGCAAGGTGACGGGCTACGACATCAGCCGCTGACCCTCAGAAGGACCGCTCTGGACGCTGCCACCCCGGCGGCGTTCTTTTTTGGCCCCTACAGATTCTCCCTGAAAAATGCCACGCTCCGGTCGAGCGCCAACCGCAGGTTCCGGCTGAGGTTGTGGTTGTCGCCCTCGTAGCGGTAGGCCTCCACGCCCTGCCCGGCGGCGCGTAGGTCGTCCGCGAGGTTCTTCTGGAAGGTGTAGGGCACGTCCTCGTCGGCGGTGCCGTGGTGAAGCTGGAGGGGCCGCCCGTTGAGGTCTTCGAGGGAGGCGTTGGGGCTGAGCAGCCGCAGGTAACGCCGCTGGAGGGGTTCGAGGGTGGGCCGCTGGGTCTCCGGCGCCCGGTTCCAGTCGGTCGCCAGCACGTCGTAGCTCGCCACCACGCCCGCCCAGAGGGAGGCGGCCCGGAGGTCTCGGTCCACCAGCATCGCGCGGAGGGAGAGCTGGCCGCCCATCGAGTGACCCCACAGGCCCAACCGCTTTTCGTTCACCCGCGAGTCACGTTTGAGGCTCGCGGCGGCGTTGAGCACGTCCACCGTATAGCCGGGATCGTCGTACCCGCCGAGCGCCACCCCCTCCGACTCGCCGTGCCCCCGGTAGTCGCTCTTGAGGGTCACGAAGCCCGAGCGCGCGAAGGCGTCCTGATACGCCACGTACCGCTCGGTCGTCCGGTACTCGTCCGGCGGAATGTACCCGTGGTTGAACACGATGGCGGGCCACCCTCCGGCGGGGGGCGTGCCGCGCGGCACCGTGAGGAGCGCGTAGATGGTCAGCCCGTCCGACTCGTAGCTCACAACCTGCCGGGAGTAGTTCGCGCCCGGGTTCAGGTTCCGCACGACGGTCAGCGCACTGCCCGGGTACTCGCGCGCCCGCAGCGCCTGGATGCTGTTGGGCTGCCGGGCGACGAGGGCCTCCAGCGCCGCGTCCGTCACCCCACCGAGGGGCGGGGCGGGGGTGGGCGCCGGGGTCTGTGACGGATTCGTCTGCGTCTCCCGCTCCACCCACGGCACCTCGAAGGGCAACCGCTCCGGCTGGGTGACGGCGACGTACCCGGCCCCCGCGACGAGGGCGAGCAGGGCGAGGCTGAGGAGGCGCCTCATGGGGAGCGGCCAGCCCCCAACAGCCAGTCTCTAGCGGAGGCACTCGGACCGCTGGCCGCTCCCCTCACAGCCGCTCCTTGAAGAAGGCCACCGACCGCGCCAGCGCCGTGTACAGGTTGCGCGTCAGATCGTGGTTGTCCCCCGGGTAGACGTAGCTCTGCACCGGCTTGCCGATGCTCCGGAGCTGGGTCACGAGCGACGTGTGGAAGGCCACGGGCACGTCCTCGTCCGCCGTGCCGATGTGGAGCTGGAGGGGGCCGCCGAGGTCACGCAGGTAGGAGTTCGCGCTGAGGGTATTCCAGAACTTCGGGTTGGCCTTCGGCGTGCCGTACTTCGCCACCGCCTTCTTCCGCAGTTCGAGGACCCGGCGCGGGATGGAGGCGGGGACGGGACTGTTCCACTCGTTCATGATCTGGTCGTAGTCGCCGACCACCCCGGCCCAGATCACGCCCGCCTTGATGCTGGGGTCGATGACCATCGCCCGCAGGGTGACGAAACCGCCCATCGAGTGCCCCCACATGCCGATGCGGTTCGCGTTCACCCGAGGGTCCTTTTTCAGGCTGGCGAGCGCGTTCATCACGTCGGTGGTGTAGCCGGGCGAGTAGTAGCCGCCCAGCGCCTCCCCCTGGCTGCTCCCGTGGCCGCGGTAGTCGCTCTTGAGGGTCACGAAGCTCGCGCGGGCGAAGGCGTCCTGATAGGCGACGTACCGCTCGGTCGTCCGGTAGACGTTCGGCGGGATGTAACCGTGGTTGAACACGACGGCGGGCCACCCTCCGGCGGGCGGCGTGCCGTTGGGAACGGTGAGGAGCGCGTTGATCCGCAGCCCGTCCGAGAGGTAGCTCACCACGTAGCGTTTGTAGTTGCTCCCGGCGCGGAGGGTCTGCCGCACGGTGAGGGCGCTGCCCGGGTATGCCTTCTGCCGGGCGGCGGGAATGCTCATCTGGGCGGCGTCCACTTTCGCCAGCGCCGCCGCCGACTGGGCGTGCACGGTGGGGGCACCGAGGGCAAGCAGGGACGGCAGCAGGAAACGGGCTCGCTTCATGCGGGCAGGCTAAAGGCCACAGGTGAGCGCGACGGGATGACGTGCCACCAAAGCGGGCAGAGCGAACGTTCAGCGCCCCCTCAAGCCCCTGTCATGGGCTCACAGCCGAGCGTCCAGCGGCTCGCTCTCCAGCGCCAGCACGCCGAGGACGCACTCGTGGACCCGCCCCACGCCCGCCTCCTCGACGAGACGGTGCAGCCCCTCCAGCCCGAGGTGAAACTCGCGCAGGGCCCGGCTCCGCTTGGCCGCCAGCGAGCGGGAACGCAGGCGCGTCAGGTTCTCCGGTCGCGTGTACTCCGGCCCGTAGATGATCCGCAGATATTCCCGGCCCCGCACCTTCACGGCGGGTTGCAGGCCGCGCTTGTCCGGGTTGAGGAAGGCGAGCGGCTTGACGACCATGCCCTCGCCGCCCTGTTCGGTGAGGGAGAGCCACCAGTCGGTCGCCTCCCGCTCGCTCGCCTCCTCCCCCAGGGTGACGACGCGGTGGGCGGTGCAACCGAAGAGCGTGGGGTCCGCCTCCGCCAACCGCCCCAGCGTGCCCAGGTGCCAGAGGTGGTCCCTGTCCGTGTGAACGGCCCCCTCCGAGGCGAGGAGGTGGAAGGGCCGAATCTGCACGTCCCCCGGCCCCTCGACCCGGCGGACGTAGGCGCGGTAGGCGTCCCGGTAGGCGAGGAGATTGCCTCTACGCTCGCGGGTCCGTTCGAGCAGTTCACCGACTTCGAGACCACGCGCCCGCGCCGCCTCCAACGCCGTCACGGCGGCAGGCAGGGCCGCGTTCCCCGCCGCGCCGACCGCCGCGTACTGATTCCGAATCAGCTCCTCCGCCTTCAGGCTCCACGGCAGGATTTCGGCGTCCAGGACGAGCCAGCCCGTGTTCAGTGTCTCCCACAGCCCGGCGCGGGTGACGGCGGCTTGAGCGCGGGTCAGCACGTCCGCCTCCCAGTCCTCCTTGAAGAAGGGGCGCCCGGTGCGGGTATAAATGCGGCCTGTTCCCGCTCCGAAATGCTGCCGGGCCGTTTCCTCATCCCGGCTCAACACGAGGACGGCGCGGCTGCCCATGTGCTTCTCCTCGCACACGACCTGAAAGACGCCCTGCGAGCGGAAGTACGCGAAGGCTTCCTGCGGATGTTCCAGGTAGCCCTCCCGCGCGCTCGTCTCGACCGGGCTCATCGTGGGCGGGAGGTAGGGGCACCACGCCGGATCCACCCCGAAGCGCCCGAAGGTCTCGACCGCCGCCGCCCGCTCGCCCTCGCGCAGGGCGATGCCGCCGAAGGTCCGCGTCTCGATCCGCGCCTTGACGGTCAGGGCGGCGAGGTTGGGCATCCCGTCCGTTCCCGGCGTCTCTGGTGCGGTTATAGGACGCGCGGGCACGGCGTACTGGGCGTGGGCGGGCACGCTCACGGTCTCCATCTCCGGGTAACGCAGCGCGGTCAGCGAGCCGCCGAACGCGCAGCCCGTGTCGATGTTGAGGGTCCGGTTGACCCACCTCGGCTGGGCGACGGGGGTATGTCCGTAGACCACGTAGGCCGGGCCCCGGTACTCCTGCGCCCAGTCGCGCCGCACGGGGAGGCCGAGTTCGTCCGTGCTCCCGTCCACGTCGCCGTAGAGGGCAAAGCTCCGCACCCGCCCCGACGCTCGCCCCTGGTATCTCTCCGGCAACCCCGCGTGTGCGACGACCACCCGCCCGCCGTCGAGGACGAGGTGGCTCACCAAGCCGTCGAGGAAGGTCCGCACCCGCGCCCGGAACTCCGGCCCCGCCTCCTCCAACTGAGCCAGCGTCACATCTAGCCCATGCTGCGCCTTGACCGCCTTGCCGTCCAGGGCCCGCTTGAGCTTGTCGTCGTGGTTGCCGGGGACGCACAGGGCCGCACCTGCCTGGACCATCCCCATGACCAGCCGCAGCACGCCCGCGCTGTCCGGTCCCCGGTCCACGAGGTCGCCCACGAAGACGGCGGTGCGCCCCGTGGGAGGGGTGACGGTCTCGCTCTCCAGCCGGTAGCCCAGCCGCTCCAGCAACTCCCGCAACTCGGGCAGGCAGCCGTGAACGTCGCCGATAAAGTCGAAGGGGCCCGTCAACTCCTTGCGGTTGGTGTAGAGGGGGACGCGGGTGACCGTCGCCGCTCCCACCTCCTCTTCCGAGTGCAGCACCCAGACGTGCCGGAAACCCTCCTTCTGGAGACCGCGCAGGGTCCGCCGCAACTCCGAGACCTGCCGCCCAATCACGGAGGCCGGGAAGTTCCGGTCCGTCCGGGCCGCGTGCCGGGCTTCCAGCACGGAGCGCGGTAGGTCGAGGACGATGGCGACGGGCAGCACGTCATGTGCCCGCGCGAGGTCCACCAGACGCCGCCGGTCCTCCGGGCGCACGCTCGTCGCGTCCACCACGGTCAGCCGACCTCGCGCCAGCCGCTTCCCTCCGACGAAGAACAGGCTGTCGAAGGCGTCCCCCGTCGCCTCCAGGCTGTTCTCGTCGTCGCTGACGAGGACGCGGAAGAAGTCGCTGCTCAGCACCTCGCTGGGGAGGAAGTGCCGCGCGGCGAAGGACGACTTGCCGGAGGAGGACGCACCGACGAGGGCGACGAGGGAGAGTTCGGGGAGGGGGATGTGCATGGAAGGGGCCTCAAGCGCCGATGCTCGCACACGGGAGGGAACCGGGCATGGGCAGATTGGCGGAGGAAGGGGCGATCAGTGTAAATCTTGCTCCAGCCGCACCCGGACCACCCAGTCGCTCACGGCGCGGGTCAGGTCCTCCGGCACACTGTCCGGAAGGTGCGTGGTCTGCCGCGCCTCCTCCAACTCCCGCACGAGGCGCAGGTGTTCGGCCTGATACGCGGCGGGCAGCTCGGGAAGCGGCTCTCCCTCCCGCCCCTCGCGCTTCAAGGTCATCAGCTCGGCCAGGAAGGGAAGGCGGGCCTGCGCGTTCAGCACTTCGAGATTTGCCTCCACCTCCCCGGTTCTCAGCAGATGCAGCCCGGTGAGCACAGTGCGGAAGGCGTACAGGAGCGGCTTGACGCGGGGTACGTCCTCCCTTTCCAGCATCTCCCATTGGTTGCGGGTGAAGCCGAGGTAGTGGTGCGCGTGGTGCCGGGTCACGCACCGCCGGGCCAGGGCGGCGAGTTCCCCGTGCGCGGGTGTCGTGTGGACGACGAGCGGCGAGAGCAGTTGCTCCAGCACGTAGCCATTGCGGGTGAGAAGAAGCCGGGCGAACTTCCGCGCGTCGTGGGTCACGAGGTCGAGTTCCACCGCGCCGTCGTCCCGCTCCAGGCTGTGCGTCTCCCCGGGCGTCTCCAGCCCCAGCACCGCGTGCAGCGGCAGGACGTGGACGCCCCGCAGGTCCCAGTCGCTGTCGGGACTCGGGAAACCGTACAGGTGCGCGCCGCTCACCGTGGCGAACACGAGGGGGTGGGGGTGGGCGTGGACCGCTTCGGTCAGTTGCGGGGGGAAGGTCAGGGTCATCGTTCCCAGTCCAGCGCCGCCCGCCGGGCCCGCAGGAGCCACGCCTCCACCTGGGCGTAGTCGGGGCGTTCGGGCAGGGTCGTCCGCGCATAGGCCCGGTCGAAGTCGGCGTGGAGCGACAGCCGCCAGCGTTCGACCTCGGTCCAGGGCACGTCGCCTCGTTTGACGGCGAGCAGGGTATCCCGGTGTTCCCCCACGTGGACCCGCACCTCGCCCCGTTCCAGAACCGCGATGCCGCTCAGCAGCAGTCTCAAGAGGTGCATCGCGTGTTTCCAGCGCACCTCGCCGTGCTGCCGCAGGTCGGCCTCCAGCCGCTTGAACTGCCCCATCACGTAGCCGTTGTAGGTCTGGTAGACGAGGCGGCTCAGGAACGCCTCCCGCATGTCCAGCAACTCGGCGGCGAGCGGCGTCACCGTCTGGATGAGTGGTGAGTGCAGCACCTCCAGCACGTTCGGGTTGGCCTTGAGGGCGAGGAGGACGAACTTGCCCGCCTCCCAGTACACCTCCTCGCCGAATTCGAGCTGTTCGGGCACGCCCGCCAGGCTCCAGTGGTCGCGCGCCGGGGGGAGGTAGAAGCCGCGCAGGTCGGTGTCGCTCGCCGAGGTGTCCAGCCCGAAGGCCCGGCTGCCCACCACGCAGCGGTACTGGACGAAGGGGGCAAAGTCGCGTTCCACATCCGGCAGGGCGTTCTTCTCGTGCCGCCGAACGGTCAGGCCGCCCCGGCTGAGCGTTGCCTCCGTGCCGTCGGGGAAGCGGACCCGGTAGGCGTGGTCAGGGTCGGGAGGCGAGCGGACGACCACGGCGACGGCGCCCGCCGGGTGTCCGGCCACCGGGAGGCGCGTGACGACGCTGGTGCCTACAGGGAGAACGGGCGGCAGGGTCATGAGGTCGCCTTCCCGAACACCGCCATCTGCGTCACCGGGCCGAACGAAGGATGCACCTCGCCCACGTCCGCGAAGCGCACCGTGTAGCCGTGGTCCCGCGCCGCGCCCTCCGCCCACGCCCGGAACTCGGCGCGCGTCCACTCGAAACGGTGGTCGGTGTGCCGCATCCCGGCGTCCTCCCCGAAGACCGCGTTGTACTCGCGGTTGGGCGTCGTCACGACCACCGTCCCCGGACGCGCGTCCCCGAAAAGGTTGGTCGTTAAAGCGTTCAATCGGTGCGGTTCGAGGTGTTCGATGACCTCCACCAGGGCGGCGGCGCCAAAGCCGCGCAGCCGGGCGTCGCGGTAGGTCAGGCTGCCGTGCAGGAGGCGGACGCGCCCGGCGAGTTCGGGGCGTTCCCGCAGGTGGAGCCGCTCGGCGGCGATCTCCAGCGCCCGTGCGCTCACGTCCAGACCGACGAGTTCCCTGAACTGGGGCGCGGCGAGCAGGCGCCGCAGCAGCTTGCCCTCCCCACAGCCCAGGTCGAGGACGCGGGCGGCGCCGCTGGCCTTCAAGACCTCCGCCACCCGGTCTAGCCGCTCGTCGTGAAGGCGGGGGTGAGGGTCGCGGGGAGCGTCGTCCTCCGCCGCCTCCGGGGTGAAGTTGACCTCCGCCTGTCGCACCAGTTCCCGGAAGCGCAGGAAACGCCGGGTGATCAGCTCGCGCTCCGGGTGCGTGTCCAGCCACCCCGCCCCGTGCCGCAGCAGCTTCTCGACCTCCGCGTCGTCGAGGTAGTAGTGCTTGCGGCCGTCGAGCGCGGGCAGCAGCACGTACAGGTGGGCGAGGAGGTCTTTCAGCCGCACGGTCCCGCTCAGCCGCAGCCGGACGTAGGGCCGCTCCCCCCACTCCGGGAAGAGGGGGTCGAGGGGGACGGGCTGCGCCTCCACCGCGTACCCGAGGGGACCGAACAGCCGCGTGGGCAGGTCGGCGGGACCCCGTGCCGCCACGCAGGGCAGCTCGGCGACGAGGGGCAGCGGCGTGTCGGCCAGCGCCTGCCGTTCCTTGCTCCGCCCCGTCATCGCCGTGCCGAAGGCGTCACGCAGGGCGACCGCGAGGAAGCTGCCCCCCGCGTAGGGCCGGTCATTGACGTAGGGTTCGAGGGGAGCGCCCTCACCCGCCCGCGTGTGCCGGGACAGGGCGACCGGATCGACCTCCAGCAGCAGGGCCGCCGTGCAGCGCTCGGGACTCGCCTCCGGGTAGAAGACGGTGGAGCGCCCGAACGGCAACTCGCGCTCCAGCACGCGGTCGGGGTGCTTGTGCAGGAGGAAGCCGAGGTCGGTCGCCGGGGGAGCCCCGGAACCCGGGCGGGTGGCGGTGAGGGTGAGGAGCATCGTGGCGGGCAGGCTAGCGCGGCCCCGTTCCCACGGGCGTCCGTCATGTGGCGGAGCCGGGGAGGCGCGCGGGCTCATCGGCGCCCCTTACAATCGGGGCTGATGCTGTGGACCCGGCCCCTGACCATGCTGCGGCTGCTCGCGCTGCTGGTCGCCTCGGAACTCGTGCGGACCGGCTTTTTCGTGTCGGCGCTGCCGCTGGCGGGGCCGGGGCTGGGGCTGGGCGCGGCGGTGATCGGGCTGATGGTGGGCGGCCACTACCTCGCCGACGCGCTCGCCAAGGGCCCCCTGGGGCTCCTGACGGAACGCTGGGGGCTGGGCCGGGTGCTGGGGCTGGGGGCGGCGCTGGGTTTGGCGGCGGTATTGGGCGCCCGCCTCGCCCCGTCCCCGGGGTGGGGGGTGCTGGGCTGCGCGGTGTGGGGCCTCGCCTACGCCGCCCTCTGGCCGGGCGTGATGAGCACGTCGCAGGCCCTGGCGCGGCCCGGGCGCACGGCGCGGGCGCTGGCCGTCTCCAGCCTCAGCGTGGCCCCCGCCATCCTCGGCGGCGTGCTGGGGGTGGGGCCGCTGATGCAGGCGCGGCCGGAGACGGCGTGGACGCTGCTCGTGGGGGCGCAGGTCGTCGCCCTCGTCCTCGCCCTGAGCCTGTGGGGGCTGCGGCTGCCCCGCGCGGAGGGGGAGGGCGCGGGCCGCGTGAACGTGTGGCGCGGCTGGTCGCGCGTCGCGGTGCTGCTTCCCGCCGCCTTCGCGCAGACGCTCGCGCCGGGACTGCTCGTCACCGTGTTCTATCCGCTGCTCGCCCGGCTGGAGCTGGGACTCGGGGACCTGATCGGGCCGGGGCTGCTCGCGCTCGCGGTGTTCGGGGTTTCGTTCTGGGGGGCGGGCCGCGTCGCCGATCAGGCCCACCCGCGCCGCGCCCTCGCGCCGGGTCTGCTGCTCCTCGCCCTGACCTTCGGGGCGGCGGCCCTGCCGGGGGTGGAGGAGCGGCTGTGGCTGCTCGCACCCCTCCTCGGCGTGGGGTACGGCGCCTTCGTGGTGGGGTGGAACGGGCTGGTCGGGCGCGTGCTCCCCGAGGCCCACCGCGCCGCCGCCTGGGGCACGGTCATGGCGGTCGAGGCGCTGGGCTACGCCGTCGGGCCCGTCCTCGGCGGCGCCCTCTGGGCGAGCTTCGGCCCGGCGGGGGTCTTCACCCTGGGGGCCGCCGTCTTCCTCCTCGCCGAGTGCTACTACCTGCTGCCGGGCCGCTCGGTCACGCGCCCCCTGCCCCAGCCCAGGGGCGAGGGGCTGTGACCGGAACGTCCGACGGTCACAGCCCCTCGGGCTCGATCAGGAGCGGTTCCTCCACCTCGAAGGCCTCGGCGTAGCGCACCCGGGCGAGGGTGCCCCAGTACATCAGGCGGGCGCGGCGGCGCTCCACGACCTCGGGGGTGACCGTCTCGGAGACGTGCCCGCCCGCGAACTGGCTGGCGTGCGCGCGGATGGCGGCCTCCCACCCGGTCATGACGGCCCCCACGTCCACGAGCACGTTCGCCGCGATGTCCCCGTTCCCCTGGTAGAGCAGCACCCGGGAGACGCGGTGCGGTTCGCCCTCCAACTCCGCTTTTCTCAGCCCGGCAAGGTGCAGCGCCCGCCGCGCGAGGTGGTACGTGCCGAGGTGGTCCGGGTGGCGGTCTTTGTGGTGCGGCACGATGAGCACGCGCGGGCGCACCTCGCGCAGCACGCGGGCGAGGGCATGGGCCCCCTGCGGCGTGTCGCTCAGCTCCCCATCCGGCAAGCCGAGCTGCCCGCGCCACGCGAGGCCCAGAATCCGCGCTGCCTGGGCGCACTCCGCCGCCCGCTCCGCCGGGGTGCCCTGGGTGCCGCGCTCGCCGCGCGAGAGTTCGAGGACGCCGACCGGCCGCCCCGCCCCGGACAGCCGCAGCAGCGTCCCGCCCGCCCCGATCTCGGCGTCGTCGGGGTGGGGGGCCAGGCACAGCCAGTCGAGGGGCTGCGGGGCCCCGAAGGTCGTCTCGAAGGGCGGGTGCGCCGTCATGCCCCGCAGGATAGGGCGGACCTCGCCACAACGGGGCAATAAAAAAGCCGCCTCTCGGGCGGTGATGAAAAGAAGATAGCGTGGTATGCACGGGAAGTCAACTTATGCGTCCGAGTCCTGACCGTCCAGCAGGCCCGTGGGAAAACCGTCGATGCTGCGCAGGTTCTTGCGCCCCCAGTAGTCCCTCAGTCCGTCCTCGCCCCACGCCTCCGCCTGGCGGGTCAGGGCCGTGCGGTCCTCCCGGAAGTCGAGAAGCGGCACGCCGAAGCCGCAGGAGGTCTGCACGAGGTCCACGCGCAGTTCGGTGATCTGACGTGTGCCGGGCAGGAGGGTGAAGGCCGGGGCGCGGGCCTCGAACTCGGGCGTCCCCAGGGCCAGCGTGCGCCCCGTGCCGTACAGCCGCAGGATGAGCGGCGGGCCCTCGAACGCACAGAACATCAGGGTGAGACGGGGGGAAAGGCGCAGGTGCGCGGCCGTCTCGTTGCCGCTCCCCGTCAGGTCGAGGTACGCGACGGTGTGGTCGTCCAGCACCCGCAGGGTGTCCAGCCCCCTGGGCGAGATGTTGACCCGCCCCTCCGGCGCCGCGCTGCCCGTGAAAAAGACGTGCTGGCGGGCGATGAACTGTGCATGTTCGGGCAGGATGCGGTCAAACTGCTTCGCCATCCGTCCAGGGTAAAGCGTCCCCACCAAAGAGAAAGAGGCCCCCAGGTGGGAGCCCCTCTTCCGTCGGGTTGCGCTCAGACCGCGAGCACCTGGCGACCGTTGTAGTAGCCGCAGCTCGGGCAGATGTGGTGGCTGAGCTTCTTGGCGTGGCAGTGGGGGCACTCGCCCAGGGTGGGGGGGGTCAGCGCGTGGTGGCTGCGGCGCATGTCGCGCTTGCTCTTGCTCGTCTTCTTTTTGGGAACGGGGTGCTTCGCCATGATCTTTCTCCTCGGGAAGCCGCTCGGCGTCTGGGACTGGTGGAACGCTGCCGGGGCTTTTCTGCTCAGCCCTCGTGGGCGAGACAACAGCCGGGAGTATAACACGGCTGCCCGGAAGGAGGCGAGGGGGCCGGGTTAGCGGCTCGGCCCCGTGCGGGAGGCCGCGCGGGGTGAGGGCCGGTCACGTCCGCTCGCCCGAGGTCCTCGGGGTAAGGGTGAGGACTGGGCCTCCCTCCTGCCGCTCAGCCTGCCCGTGCCGCGCGTTATCCGTAGCCTGTCTCGTCCCACACGTCCGAGGTCGTCGGTGCCCGCGCCACACCCACGTCAACCTGTCCCGGTGTGGGAATCCTCCGGGAGGCGTTCTAGAGTGCTGGCGTGCAAGAACTCGCGCTGCCTCCGGTCACGCTGGCGCAGGGGCTGTATTTCCTCGATCTGCTGGGGGTGCTCGCCTTCAGCATGTCGGGGGCGCTGCTCGGCGTCCGCAGGCAGTTCGACCTCTTCGGCGTCCTAGTGCTCGGGTGCGTGACCGCCGTAGGGGGCGGGGCGATCCGCGACAGCCTGACCGGGGTAACCCTGCCCCTCTTCCTGCGCGACGAGACGTACCTGTGGGTGGCGCTCGCGGGGGCGGCCCTGAGCTTCGGCTTCGGGGAGCGGCTCGCCCGCTTCGAAAAGGCCCTGCGGGTATTCGACTCGCTGGGCCTGAGCCTCTTCGCCGCCTCAGGGGCGCTCGGCGCCATCGCCGCCGGGCTGGGGCCGCTGGGGGTGGTCTTCGCGGGAATGCTCAGCGGGGTGGGGGGCGGCATCATCCGCGACCTGATCGTGGGCCAGGTCCCCGAGGTGATGTACCGCCGCGACCAGCTCTACGCCACCGCCGCCGCCGGGGGTGCCCTCGTCGTGTACCTCCTCCACCCGCACCTCACGCCCTTCCAGGCCCAGCTCGGCGGGGTGTTCACCGTCCTGCTGCTGCGCTGGGTGTCGCGTCGGGGGTGGGTACGGCTGCCCGTGCGGCGGCTGCCGGGGGGATGAGGAGCCGTCAGCTCTCAGCAGTCAGCCTTCAGCGGCGGGAGGCTTGGGATGACGTTTCAGGGTTTTTCTGAAGGCTGAGAGCTGACGGCTGACCGCTCCCCCATCCCCTACACTGTCCCCACCATGTCTAAACAAGACTCCCGGCTCGCCGGATTCCGCACCCGTGCCGTTCACGCGGGGCACGGCCTCGACCCGGTGACGGGGGCCCACGCCGTGCCCATCTACGCCACGTCCACCTTCGGCTACGGCAGCGCCGAGCGCGGCGCCCGCCTCTTCGCGGGGGAGGAACAGGGTTACTTCTACTCGCGGCTCTCCAACCCCACCGTGCGCGCCTTCGAGGAGAAGGTGGCGAGCCTGGAAGGGGCGGAGGACGCCGTGGCCTTCGGCAGCGGCATGGGCGCGGCGAGCGCGGTCGCCCTGACCCTGCTGGCCTCCGGCGACGAGGTGGCCTTCGTCGGTCCCCTCTACGGCGGCACCGAGGGGCTGCTGCGCGACATCCTGGGCCGCTTCGGCGTGACGGTGCGTGAGGCCGGGGACCTGGAGGCGTTGCGCGCGGCGGTAAATGACCGCACCCGGCTCGTCTGGCTGGAGACGCCCACCAACCCCACCCTGAAGGTGCTCGACCTGCGGGCCGCGGCCGAGGTGGCGCACGCGGCGGGTGCCCTCGTCGTCGTGGACAACACCTTCGCCACGCCCTACCTGACGCGCCCGCTGGAACACGGCGCCGACCTCGTGATGCACTCGGCGACCAAGTACCTCGGCGGGCACGGCGACGTGATCGCGGGGGTGGTCGCCGCCCGCGCCGAGCTGGTGGCCGAGCTGCGCCTCCACGGGCTGCGGCACGTGGGCTCGGTCCTGGGGCCCCAGGGGGCGGCCCTGCTGCTGCGCGGCCTCAAGACGCTGCCGCTGCGGATGGAGGCCCACTGCGCGAATGCGGCGGCGCTGGCGGAGGCCCTTCAGGGTCACCCTGCGCTGAGGGCCCTGCACTACCCCGGCCTGCCCACCCACCCGGGCCACGCGGTCGCCGCCCGGCAGATGCGTGCGTTCGGCGGCCTGCTCAGCCTCGACCTGGGGACGCGGGAGGCGGCCTTCGCCTTCCTCGACGGGCTGCGGCTCTTTACCCAGGCGGTCAGCCTGGGCGACGTGGAAAGCCTCTCGTGCCACCCGGGCAGCACCACCCACCACCTCCTCGGCGAGGAGACGCTGGCGCGCCAGGGCGTCACGCCGGGCCTGGTGCGCCTCTCGGTGGGCATCGAGGACGCGGAGGATTTGATTGCGGACGTGCGGGCGGCGTTAGAACGGGTGCCCGTGGCCGCCGGGCGCTGAGCGGTTCGGCAGCATCGCCCACCGTCTGAACCGGACGCGTCACGGTACAACGCGGCCATGATCCAGCCGGAACGGGTGCAGATGCTGAGGCCGGGCGAGCCGGGGCGGGACGGCTTCGTCCTGCTGTGGGTGCAGTCCAGCGTGCGGACGCGGGACAACCACGCCCTCGAATACGCGGCGGGGGAGGCAAGAAGGCTAGGCCAGCCCCTCGCCGCCGTCTTCGGTCTGAACCCGGATTATCCGGAGGCGAACGCCCGGCACTTCCAATACCTGCTGGAGGGGCTGCGCGATTTAAGGGGAGGGCTTGCCGAACGCGGCATTCCCCTCTCCATCCGCATCGGCCACACGCCCGACGAGGTGTTGAAAGCCGCTCAGGGTGCCAGTCTCGTCGTCACCGACCGGGGGTACCTGCGCCCTGGCCGCCAGTGGCGCCGGAGCCTCGCCGAGCGGCTGAGCGTGCCCTTCGTGCAGGTCGAGTCCGACGCGGTGGTGCCCATCCGCACGGTGTCGGACAAGCAGGAGTTCGCCGCACGGACCCTCCGGCCCAAGCTTCACCGCCACCTCGAACACTTCCTCGTGCCCGTGGACGTGCAAGACGGCGTGCAGGGGCACCCCGACTGGGACCCCGGCCTCGATGTGGGCGACCCCGCCCTGACTGTCCGTGCCCTCGGCGTGGACAACAGCGTCCCCCCCGGCGAGGAGGGGGGCGGCGAGGTGAAGGCCCTCGCGCGGCTGGACCACTTCGTCTCCCGCCTGTTGCCCCGCTACGACTCCGGGCGGCGCGACCCCAACGTGGACGGGGGCAGCCGCCTGAGCGCGTACCTTCATTACGGTCACCTCTCGCCCCTGACGGCGGCCCTCGCGGCGCGCGAGCACTCGGACGGCGGGCCCGGCCTGGACGCCTTTTTC
Organism: Deinococcus aestuarii; assembly: GCF_018863415.1. Lineage (NCBI taxonomy): Bacteria > Thermotogati > Deinococcota > Deinococci > Deinococcales > Deinococcaceae > Deinococcus > Deinococcus aestuarii. The sequence goes on from NZ_JAHKSN010000008.1 coordinate 119,761, forward strand.
GAGGAGATGATCGTCCGGCGCGAACTCAGCTTCAACTACTGCGAGTTCAACCCCGCCTACGACCGCTATGAGGGTCTGCCAGCCTGGACCCGGCAGACGCTGGAGGAGCACGCCGCCGATCCCCGCCCCCACCTCTACACCCGGGAGCAACTCGACGCCGCGCAGACCCACGACCGCTACTGGAACGCCGCCCACACCGAGATGGTCCGCACGGGCCGGATGCACAACGCCATGCGGATGTACTGGGGCAAGAAGATTCTGGAGTGGACCGCCACGCCGCAGGAGGCCTACGACACGACCCTGTGGCTGAACAACCGCTACGAACTCGACGGCCGCGACGCCAACTCTTACGTCAGCGTGGGCTGGGTCTTCGGCCTGCACGACCGCCCGTGGGCGCGGCGCCCCATCTTCGGCACCGTGCGTTACCTCGCCGAGAGCGGCCTGAACCGCAAGTTCGACGCGGAGGCCTACGCGCGCCGCTGGACCTGAGAAAAGTCACACCCCTGAGCATCTTGCACACCTCACTCAAGCCGGGGTGCTATGCTGCCGCCTGAACCGCTGGTGTCCGGTTCACACAAAACAGGGCAGCGCAAGGTCTGTCTTTCGCCTGGAAGACAGAAGACGAGGTGGAGGTGAGCGAGGTTCTGCGGATGCCTCCAGGCCCCGGCACGGGCCTACCCGACCTTCCTCCGGGAAGGTGAAGCGCGGCGATAAGCCTCTGCGGCAACGTGGGGATAAGGCCGGGCAGTGCACACCAATCAACCCAGACACCGCCTGCTCCGGTCTAACTCCGGGTGTGGGTCAAGGAGCACGTATGTGCGGAATCGTCGGCTATATCGGCACCCGGCAGGCGCAGGACGTTCTGATCTCAGGCCTTGCCAAGCTCGAATACCGGGGCTACGACAGCGCGGGCGTGGCGGTCGCGGACGGAGGCCAGATCGAAGTCAAGAAAAAGGCCGGGAAGCTCGCCAACCTCAGCGGTGAACTCAGCCATCATCCCCTGCCCGGCACCCTGGGCATCGGCCACACGCGCTGGGCCACCCACGGGCTCCCCAACGACACGAACGCCCACCCCCACGCCACCGAGGACGGCCGGATCGTCATCATCCACAACGGCATCATCGAGAACTACCTCGGGCTCAAGGAGGGGCTGATGAGCCGGGGCCACACCTTCAAGAGTGAAACCGACTCGGAGGTGCTCGCCCACCTGATCGAGGAGGCGTACACGGGCGACCTGTACGAGGCGGTGAGAACGGCCCTCTCGCAGGTGCGCGGCGCCTACGGCATCGTCGTGACGCATGTGGACCACCGGGAGATCGTGGCGGCCCGGACGGTGAGTCCGCTCGTCATGGGCGTCGGCGAGGGCGAGATGTTCCTCGCCTCCGACGTGCCCGCCCTGCTGCCGTACACGCGCAACATGGTCTTCCTGCACGACGGCGACATGGTGGTGCTGCACGACGACGGCTTCCGGGTGACGGACCTGCAAGGCAACCCGGTCGAGCGCTCCATCGACCACATCGAGTGGGACGCCGAGGCGGCGGAGAAGGGCGGCTTCGACACCTACATGCTCAAGGAGATCTACGAGCAGCCCACCGCCCTGACGAACACCCTGATCGGCCGCCTCCACGACGACACCGGCGAGGTGAACCTCGACATCGGGCTCGATCCCCAGAGCTTCAAACGCATCTCGATCATCGCCTGCGGCACGGCCTACTACGCGGGGCTGGTCGGTGAGTACCTGATCGAGCAGCTCGCCCGCATCCCGGTTGAGGTGGACGTGGCCTCCGAGTACCGCTACCGCAATCCTCTGGTCAGCGAGCAGACCCTCGCCATCGTGGTGAGCCAGTCGGGCGAGACCATCGACACGCTCGAAGCCCTGCGCGAGGCGAAAAAGGGCGGGGCGAGGACCCTCGGGGTGATCAACGCCAAGGGAAGCTCCATGACCCGTGAACTCGACGACACGCTCTACATCCACGCCGGGCCGGAGATCGGCGTGGCGAGTACCAAGGCGTACACGGCGCAGGTCAGCGCGATGCTGATGCTCGCCCTGTGGCTCGCCCGGGCGCGTGGGACGCTCACCGAGGAGCGGGCGCAGGAACTCCTGGGCGCCGCCCGCGAGCTGCCCCGCCTGGTGGAAGAAGCCCTGAGCCCCGAGCGGGTCGAGAAGATCAAGGCCGTGGCCGAGAAGTACGCGGGCGCGCGCGACTACCTCTTCCTGGGCCGCGGGGTGAACGCGCCGACCGCCCTGGAGGGAGCGCTGAAGCTCAAGGAGATCAGCTACATCCACGCGGAAGGGTACGCGGCGGGCGAGATGAAGCACGGCCCCATCGCCTTGATCGACGAGCACCTCCCCGTGGTCGTGATCGCCACCGAGAGCCCGCTGCTGGAAAAGACCATCTCCAACGTGCAGGAGGTGCGCGCCCGCTCCGGCAAGGTCATCGCGCTGCTCAGCGACGGCGACACGGAAAACGCCCGCCACGCCGACGACGTGCTGTACGTTCCCCGCGCCCACGAGGCGGTGAGCCCGGTGGTCAACGTGGTGGCGCTGCAACTGCTGAGCTACTTCACCGCGACGGCGCTCGGCAAGGACGTGGACAAGCCGCGCAACCTGGCAAAAAGCGTGACCGTGGAATAAAGAATCTTGGAGGGAAGGGAAGGAGGAGGGAGCTTCCCTTCTCCTCTCTTGTTCCCACGCTGGCACAATGGGTCACCGCAGCCCGCCCAGCGGCCCCTTTCCCAGGAGACCCCCATGCAGGACCATCCCGAGAAGAACCCCTCGCCCGTGTCGGCGCTCGATCCCGAGACGCTCTCCTTCCTTCAGGACGTGCTCGACCTCGCGCGCCGGGGAGACGCCGGGAGACTCGCCCCCCTGCTCGACCACGGGCTGCCGCCCAACCTGTGCAATCAGCGGGGCGACAGCCTGCTGATGCTCGCCAGCTACCACGGCCACCAGAACGCCGCCCGCGTGCTGCTGGAGCACGGCGCCGACCCCGAGCTGCGCAACGACCAGGGGCAGACGCCGCTGCTAGGCGCGGCCTTCAAGGGGGACGTGGCGGTGGCCGACCTCCTCCTCGCGCACGGCGCCGACGTGGAGAGCGCGGGCCCGGACGGCAAGACGGCCCTGATGCTGGCCGCCATGTTCAACCGCACGGACGTGGTGGAACTCCTCCTGGCGCGCGGCGCGGACCTCCACGCGCGGGACGCCCGGGGGATGACCGCGCTCGACGCGGCCCGGGTGATGGGCGCCCCCGACACGGCGGCCCAGTTGGAAGGGCGACCGGGAGCGGCGGTGAACCCCTGACCGGAGGCGGTCTGCCTCATTCCGCCCCCGCCAGCACGACGGACCGCTCCTCCCGGTAGGCGAGGTCCCGGGCGGTGGCCCGCGCCCCCCAGTCGCCGCGCCGGGCCTCCTCGCCCATCCAGGCGCCGCGGGTGGCCCAGTCCTCGCGGGTCGGGGCCCAGGCCCGCACGGACACGCGCCACTCCCCGTGGACGACCCAGCCCACCGCCGCCAGCCGCTCCGGCACCCCGGGCACGTCCAGCGTCGGCCCGACGTACAGGAACCGGGCCCCGGGCGCGGCGACGGCGGGGAGGTGGCGGATGATGCCCGTTGGCCCGCGCCGGGACACGATCCGGTCGAAGGGACCAGCCAGGGCGCCCGGCACCTCCCCGCGTCCGTCCCAGAGGTGGAACTCGGCGCCCGGTGCGTTCGCCCGCGCGAGGTCGAGCGGGGCGGGTTCGCGGTCGTAGGCGACCCAGCGGGCCACCCCTTCCCCGAACCGAGCGGCGTCCGGACCGTGACCGCACCCGGCCTCCAGCACCCGCACGCCCGGCCCCAGCCGTTCCTCCAGCAGGGCGTCGAAGGTCTGCTCGGGGTCGGGGCCGTCCAGCAGGTGGTTCCAGGGATGGCGGTCACCCCCCAACTCCCGGGCAACCCGGGCGGACCACTCCCGGGAATGCGGCACGTCGGTCATGGGCCCAGCATGGCACCTCCCCCAGCCTGCCGACCGCAGCGCCGGGAAACGGCCGTAAGAGATTTGAGGGTGACGGCCCGGTACGTTGGGTGAATGACCTCCCCGAAGCCGCTTCTCGGCCGTCAGCGACGGGCCGCCCTCCTGCTCGCTCTCGCCGCCCTCGGCACGGGCGGCGCCACGAGCCCGCGTCTTGACGGCCTGCTCGCCGTCAACGACGCCCCCTCGCCGTGCCAGGGGGTCCGCGTCAAGGTGTTCGAGGGGGGCCGCCTCACGGGCGAGGTCACGGTGTTGCCGGGCGGTCAGGTCAACCCCGCCGGGACCGCGAAGAAGGCGGCGCCGCGCTTCGAGAAGGGCCGCGCCTACAACCTTCAGGCGACCTGCATCAGCGTGTCGGGCGCCTTCCAGAACTCGGAGCTGAGCTTCAAGGCCGAGGGCCGGACCGTGATGGTCGTGTTCATCAAGACAGGCTTTCAGTTCCGGCGCGGCGGCCTCGCCTACTGAGGGCCCCGCGCTAGCCTGCGCTCCATGACTGGCCCCCGCCCCCCCGAACGGCCCCGCATTCTCGTCGCCAACGACGACGGCATCTTCTCGCCGGGTATCAAGGCGCTGGCCCTCGCGCTCGCCGACCTCGGCGACGTGGTGGTGGTGGCGCCCGACGTGGAGCAGTCGGCGGTCGGGCACGGCATCACCATCCGGCGCCCGCTGCGCTTCAAACACACGGCCTCAGCGGGTTTCGGCGCCCTGCCCGCCTACCGGGTGGACGGCACGCCCGCCGACTGCGTGGTGCTCGGCGCGTGGCTGCTGGGCAGGCCCGACCTCGTGGTGAGCGGCATCAACCTCGGGCCCAACCTCGGCGACGACCTGACCCACTCGGGCACGGTCGCGGCGGCCTTCGAGGGGCTGGGGCTGGGCATTCCCTCTATCGCCTTCAGCCAGCAGGGAGGCGAGGGCGGCGAGTACACCTTCACGGCGGGGGCCGCCTACGCGGCGCGGCTGGCGCGGGAGGTCCTGGCGCGGGGCCTTCCGCCGCGCGTGCTCCTCAACGTGAATTTCCCGGGCCGGATGCCGCGTGGCGTGCGGGTGACCCGGGTGGGCGACCACCGCTGGGAGGACGCCATCGTGACCCGCCAGGACCCCGAGGGCCGCGAGTACCACTGGGTCGCGGGCACCAGCCGCGCCGCCGACGCCCACGACGACCAGACCGATTACGGCGCCGTGCAGGCCGGACTGATCAGCGTGACCCCCGTCCGGCTCGACCTCACCGCCCGCGACCTGCTGGAGGAGGTCGGGGGGTATCTGCCGGACGTGTGAGGTCGTGTTCGAAACGGCTCCCGACGGGAGACCGGGCGCGTCGGCACGGCGCTGGCGGCCCCTCCCGCCTGCCCCACTGGAGGTCATTCTGCGAATCCCCTCCAGTGGGGCGAACAACAGTCCCCATTCCGGAGCTAGAGAACCTGACCGCACTGTTCCGCCCCACCCTGCGGGTGGTGGTCGGGGAGGCTGGGAGTGGTCCCCTCACCTCTGGTCGAGCACCTCGAAGGCCCACGCCCGCGCCCCCGCCGGGAGGGGCAGCGCGGGCATCTGCGCCGCCCAACGGCTCGCCACCAGGAACAGGCCCGGCTGTCCCGGGCTGCCGAGCAGTTCGGCGCCCACGAAGCCCGGCAAGTCGGGCAGCGCGGCCAGGAACGCCTCCATCTGTGCCCGCGCCGCCTCGCCGCGGGCCTCGGCGTAGTGGACGCGCAGGGGCGGCGCGGCGCTCACTCGTAGAGGGCGAGGGGGTCTTTGGGGTCCCAGCGCAGGTAGGTGCCGAAATGGAGGTGGGTCCCCGTGGAGCGCCCGGTGTTGCCCACGCGCCCGACCGGCTGACCGGCGGCGACCCGCTCCCCGGTGCGGGCGATGGTCGAACTCAGGTGCGCGTAGCGGGTAATCCAGCCGTCCGGGTGCTCCAGCACGACCGTCCAGCCCCAGCCGCGCTCGAAGTCGGCCCGCGACTCGATCACCCGGCCCGCCCGCGCGGCGAGGACGGGCGTGCCCTGCGGCGCGAGGATGTCCACCCCGTAGTGCATCTCGCGCTCGCCGCCCAGCACCCGCGGCCCGAAGTCGCTCGTGACCGCCTTGTACCCCGCCACCGGCCACAGCCACCCGTTTCGGGTGGCCGGGCCCGGCACGACCGGGGTCACGCGGATGGACGCCGTGCGCACCGTCGCGCCGGGCGTGCGGTTGCCGGGTCGGGGGGCCGGGGCACCCGCCGCCGCCGTCCGCCCGGGGATGCGCACGCTCGCCCCGGTCCACAGCGCCCGCCCGGCGTCCAGCCCCGGGTTGGCGCGCAGCAGTTGCGCGAGGGTCAGGCCGTACTGTCGGGCGATGACGGTCAGGTTCTCGCCGCTGCTGACCCGGTGGGTGCTCCCCGCCCCGGTGCGGCCAGGAAGGGTCAGGGTCTTGCCCGCCTGCACGTTGTTCGCGTTCCTCAGGCTGGGGTTCGCGGCCTTCAGGGCGGCCACACTGACGCCAGCCCGCCGCGCGATCAAGGTCAGGTTGTCGCCGGGCCGGACCCGGTAGGTCGTGGCGGCGCTCGCCAGACCCGCCAGCAGCAGGGTCAGGGTGGCGAGACTCCGCCGGACGTGGGCACGAGAGGCCGCCCCACGGCTGGAGGAGCGCCGGATGAGAACGAAGTTCACAATCGCCACCATAACGGGGGGGTCATGAACTGCATGTGAAGAATCCCGCGCCGCGTGTGGGGTTCCCCCCCGGAACCGCGTGGCAAACCTCACAGGGCGCTACCCTGCCCGCATGAGCGAGCGCCCCGCCTTCTCCCCCCCGCCGGGCTTCGCGCGCCTGCGGCTGACCCTGGCCTGGGACGGGGCGGCCTTCGCGGGGTGGCAGGCCCAACGCAACGCCCCCAGCGTGCAGGAGACGCTGCACGCCGCCTGCGCGCGGGTGGGAGGAGAGGGCGCGGCCCGCCCCGTCGCCGCCGGACGCACCGACGCCGGGGTCCACGCGGGGGCGATGCCCGCCCACCTCGACGTGCCGGACGGGTTCCGCATCCCCCCGGGGCGGCTGGCCCGCGCCCTGAACGCACACCTGCCGCCCTCCGTGGCCGTGCTGGAGGCCGCTCCCGCTCCCGGGGGCTTCCACGCCCGCTTCTCCTGCACCGAGCGGCGCTACACCTACCGGCTGCTCGCCTCGCCGCAGCGTCACCCCCTCTGGGCGGGGCGGGCGCTGCACGTTCCCGGCCCCCTCGATGTGGACGCGATGAACCGCGCCGCCTGCGCCTTAATGGGCACCCACGACTTCGCCGCCTTCGCCACCCGGGAAGACCGCCAGACCGTGCGGGAGGTGCGCGCCCTGAGCGTCCGGCCCGGTCCTCCCGTCGTCGGCGGGCGGGTGTGGGAGGTCGAGGTCGCGGGCGAGAGCTTCCTGCGCCACATGGTGCGCGGACTGGTGGGCACCCTGCTCCTCGTGGGACAGGGCAAACTCGGGCCGGAGGAGGTCGCGGGCATCCTGGCGGGCCGCCGCCGCGCGGACGCCGGGGCGAACGTGCCCGCACATGGATTGACCTTCACGGGGGCGAGTTACGCGGGGTTCGGCAAAGGGGAGTGACCCAGGGCGAGGAGATGGGCGCTGACCCCGAAAAGGGCGGGGTCCCGCTCCGTTCGGCGGATCACGTCGAGCAGTCGCCCGCGTCGTTCCGGGTCTACCCACCGCGCGTCGAAATCCGGCACGACGTTGCCCAGCCCCTCCACCGCGTAGAGGTCCACGTTCCAAAACCCGGCCTCCTCCACCTCCCGCCGCAGTTCCTCGGGGCGGTGGCAGTAGGCGGTGGTGAACCAGCCGGGGGCAGAGGCTGGCGGCTGATGGACTCCACCCTCCAGCGTCGCGTCTCTCATCGCCCGGAAGCGTTCGTCCGCGTCCATCCCCGCGAGAAGCCCGTCCACCGTGCTCGCCGTGCGGGCGATGGCCGCCGCGAGCACCACCCCGCCCGGACGTAGACAGCGCCTCGCCTCGGTCAGTGCCAACCTCCGGTCCCCCTCCCCCGTCAGGTGATAGAGCGGCCCGAACAGGAGCACGGCGTCGGCGCTCCCGTCCGGGAAGGGCAGCGCCCGCGCGTCCCCGACCGTGGCGGAGGCGAGCCCGGCCAGCGCGGGATCGGCCCGAGCCCGTTCGATGTGCCCGGCCATCGCGTCGAGCAGGTGGACGGTGTACCCCTCCTCCAGCAGCGGGCGGGCGTAGGGTCCGGTGCCCCCGCCCACGTCGAGCACGGTGGCGGGCGGGGGCGGCAGGAAGCGCGCGAGGAGTTCCCGCGTCCGCTCGAACTCCAGCCGGTTGCTCCCGCGCGTCAGGCGGTCGTGTTCCCGGTCCTGCGCGTAATACGGCGCGATCTCGTCCATAGCGCAGGGTAGGCGAGGAGTCAGCGGAGGGTATCGGCCGGATGACCTGGTGACGCCTCCCCGGCCTCGGCGACCTGACGGAGACCGCCTTCCAGCCTCGGCATCGCCGCCAGCGCGTCCCGCAGCGCCCCCGTCTGTGCCCGCAGATTCTCCAGCGCCAGGCGCCGCCGCTCGCCATTCATGAACTGCCGGGGCACCCGTTCGACCTTGGGCGGCGCGTCTTCCATGCAGCGCAGCAGGCGACCGAGCCCGGCGTGTTGCCCCCCGACCTCCGCCGCGACCCGCCGCAACCTCTCGCGGTCGGCGGGGTCCAGGGCCGCCCCATTCTCCGCCCTCTCCAGAAGCCCACGGGCCGACGCGACCTCGCCGGTCAGCCCTTCGATGGTGGCCGCCCACGCGGGCAGGCCCTGGCCCGTCTGCCGCAGGATTTCCGCGCTCACCGCCGACTCCGCGAAGCCGCGCACGAAGCGGGGGAGGGCCGCGAAGGCCGTCTCCGCCTCTGTCTTCGCGGCGTTCAGGCGCGCGAAGCCGTCCAGCACCGCCGAGGCCGCACGAAAGGTCTCCTCACGGTCGGCGGCGAACTCCACGGGCATGGCGTCGTCCATGCCCCGAGGCTAACAAAAGGGCGGGGGGCAGGAACCCGCAAGCTCCCGTCCCCTCCTTCACCTGACGCCCTCACCCCCGCCGCGTCACCCCATCGCTCGTCAGCAGGGCGCCGTAGAGGTCCGGGCGGCGGTCGCGGAAAAAGCCCATCCCGGCGCGGAACCGGCGGGCCCCGGCGAGGTCGAGGGGGTGGGTCAGCGCCCCTTCCTCCTCCTCGCCGAACTCGGCCACGAGCTCACCCGTGTAGTCGGTGATAAAGGAGTGCCCGTAGTACGTCTGGGTCACGTCCCCGACGCGCTCGGTGCCGATGCGGTTGGATGAGCCCACGTAGGTCGAGTTGCTGACCGCGTGGCCCACCATCGCCCGCTGCCACATCTGGTAGGTGTTGGGCGTCTCCACCTCGGCGGGCTCGGAGCCGATGGCGGTCGGGTAGAGCAGGAAGTCGGCGCCCTGGAGCATCATCACGCGGGCGGTCTCCGGGTACCACTGGTCCCAGCAGATGCCCACGCCGACGCGCCCGAAACGCGTCTGCCACACCCTGAAGCCGGTGTCGCCGGGGTTGAAGTAATACTTCTCCTCGTAGCCGGGGCCGTCGGGGATGTGGGTCTTGCGGTAGTTGCCGAGCACGCTGCCGTCGGCGTCGATACACACCAGCGAGTTGTAGTGCGCCTGCCCCGCCCGCTCGAAGTACGAGAGCGGCAGCACCACCCCGAGTTCGGCGGCGAGGTTCTGGAACCGCCCGATGAAGGGGTGGCCGTCCAGCGGGTGCGCGAGAGCGAAGTAGTCCTCGCGCTCCACCTGACAGAAGTAGAGGTTCTCGAAGAGTTCGGGCAGCAGCACCACCCCGGCGCCTTGCCGCGCGGCGTCCCGGACGTGCGCCTCGGCGCGGCTCACGTTGTCCTCCAGCCGGTCGGTCATGTGCATCTGGATCACGGCGAGGGTCACGGGGTCAGACATGGCTCTTCTCCTTTGGGTGCGGCTCCTGAGAATGCGAAGGCAGGCCGAGGCGGCGGGCCACCTCACCTTTCGGGCGGGTCAGACCGCTGCGAGCGTCCAGATACTCGCGGTAGACGGGATCGAAAGAATGGACGAGGACGGCCATCACCCCGTGGTGGTTGACCTCCAGCCCGGCGATCACGAAGCCCGCCCGCAGCTTGGGCACGAGGACGGCGTTGTTGGTGGCGTGGTGATGACTGCGGACCACGGTGTAGCCCTCGTCCCGGAAGGTGGTGAGCAGGTGCGCGAGGAGCCGGGTGTACAGGCCGCGTCCCCGGTGCCCCGGCAGCAGGGCCGTGTTGCTCATGTACAGGGTGCGCTCGTCCCATCCCCGGGCGGAGTGCCAGCCCACGACCTCGCCGCCGCGCGCGATCAGCCACGCGAAGGTCGGAGTGTCGGGCCGGGGCAGCCTCGGCGTCTCGCCCCAGTCGAAGGTCGCCGTGTCGTAGGCGCAGCTTTCCAACTGCGCGTACACCTCGCGGTAAACGTCGTTGGAGACGGTGTGGACGGTGTAGCCGTCGCCGAGATCGAAGGCGGGCTCGGTTCCGGCGGGAAGGGACACGCTGACCGGCTCCCCCTGCGCCGCCCTCCCGGCCACGTCGCCCAGCCCCAGCCGCCGCGCCACCTCGCCCGACGCCTGCCGAAAGCCGCTGCGGACGTGCATGGCCTCCCGGTAGCCACCGTCGAGGCTCAGCGTCAGCGCCACGTTCACTCCACCCTCGTACAGGTTCAGTCCCTGGAGGAAGAACCCGGCGCGCAGCTTGGGCACGATCACCCGGTTGTTGGTGGCGCGGTGGTGGCTCTGCACCAGGGTATAGCCCGCCTCGCGGAAGGTGTCGAGGAGATGCGGCAGGAGCCGGGTGTACAGCCCTTTCCCCTGGTGCTCCGGCAGAATCCCGGTATCTGCCATGTACACCGCGCGCTCGCCTTGCTGGTGGGCGTGGTGCCAGCCGATCAGGTTCTCCCCGTGGTAGAGGCCCCACTGGAAGCTTTCGCCAAGGGGTCGTGGCGCCTTGGTCGGCGGGTCGAAGGCATACAGCGAGCCCCCGCCGAAAATGCGTCCCTCCAGCCGGGCGCACGCCTCACGGTACGCCTCCAGGCTGATGGGCCGCGCCTCGTACCCGTCCCTAAGCGCGACTACCCGCCCGTCCACGGCTCTCCCACGGGCTGCTGCTGGGTCATGCAGTGGAAGCTGCCGCCGCCCTCGATGATCTTGCGGCTGGAGAGCCCGATCACCTCCCGCCCGGGGAAGAGGGGCCGCAGCACCTCCAGCGCCCGCTCGTCGTTGGGGTCCCCGTACTGCGGGACGACCACGAACCCGTTCCCGACGTAGAAGTTCGCGTAGGTGGGCGGCAGACGGCCCTCTGCCCCCTCCAGCCGGTTCACCGGGAGGGGCAACTCCACGATGCGGAAGGGTCGCCCCCGCGCGTCTGTCATCGCCCGCAGGTCCGCGAGGTTCTTCGCCATGACGGGGTGGTTGGCGTCCGAGGGGTCCTCCGCCACGCTCGTCACGATGGTGCGCTCGTCCGTGAAACGGGTGATCGTGTCGATGTGCCCGTCAGTGTGGTCGTTCTCCAACCCGCCATCCAACCACAGCAGCTTCTCCACCCCGAGGGTGTCGCTCAGCAGGGCCGCGTAGTCCTCCTCGGTTAGGCCCGGGTTGCGCGCCTCGCTCAGGAAGCACGAGCGGGTGGTCAGGCCCACGCGCGCGCCGTTGACCTCCAGGCCGCCGCCCTCCAGCACCTCGGGGCGGTCCCAGTGCCTTATGCCGAGGAAGGCGGCGACGTACTCGGGCACCTCGTCGTCCTGCTCCCAGCGGAACTTGCCGCCCCAGGCATTGAATTTCCAGTTGATGAGGGAGAGCGCAGGCGGCTGAGCGGCGGGTGAGGGGACCTGCGCCGACCCGTCCCCCGTCACCCGGTCCTCACGCGTCACAAAGATCGGCCCGTTGTCCCGAATCCACACGTCGTCGAGGGGGACGCGGTGGAGGGTCACGTCCACCCCATCGCCCAGCCGCCGCCGCGCGTCTCCTTCGCTCTCCTCGTCGCGCACGAGGAGGTGAACGGGCTCGAAGCGGGCAATCGTGCGCACCAGCTCCGCGAACTCGGCGCGCACGCCCTCCAGGTGGCCGAACCACAGCTCGTCGTCACCGGGCCAGCTCATCCAGGTCGCCGCGTGGGGGGCCCACTCGGGCGGCATGGCGAAGCCCGACTCGCGCGGGGTGGGGTCCTGCGGGGTCAGGTGCGCGGCGGTGGGAGAGGGGGGGCGGGACGTGCTCACGGCGCGCATTGTCGCACCCCCGCATCTGGGGAAGGTGACGCGGGTGGTCCTGGGGGCGAGGCTCAGCCCAGCAGCGTGGAGTCGCCGGGGCAGGCCAGCGCGCGGAACCCGGCGGCCTTCTCGGACAGGCCCATCTCGTCGTAGCAGGCGGCGAGCTTGAGGGCGAAAAACTGGGTGGCGCGGCAGTCCTCGCGGCGTTCGGCGGCCTCCAGGCACACCCGGTAGTGCATCACGGCGAGGTGGTACTGCGCTCCAGACGCGGCGTGTTCGGCCCGGCAATGGCTCATTCTCAGGGACACGATGTCAGTCGCCAGCGCTTTCATGATCCCAAGTCTAAACACGCCTCCGACGACATGAATGAAAGGTGAATCCGATTTCCCCGCGTCCTCGGAGCCGCCTCACGTGCTCCCCAGAGGTCAGACGGGGCGCACCCGGAGCGTCAGCGCGGGCAGATTCACGTCGCCCAGACGCACCCGCAGCGCCGTACCCACCGGGGCGGGCGTGCTCAGCGGCAGGTCGAGGGCGAGCTCCGGAATGAGCAGGGTCGCCTGCGGGCCGCGTCGGTCCACGACCACCGCCTCCCACTCGCGCTCCGGCTGGGCCGCGATGAAGCGCAGGGTGTGGTGGCGGCGGCTGAGCCGTTCGGCCTGCCGGGTGGCGTCCGCGTTCAGGCTCGCCTGCGCGACCCGGGCCGCGACCTCCTTGCCGCTCAGGGGCTCCTCGCCCGTCAGCGCCGCCCTGAGTTGTTGGTGCACCACGAGGTCGAGGTAACGTCGCATCGGGCTTGTGGCCTGGCAGTAGAGGTCGAGGCCCATGCCGTGATGCGGCCCCGGCGCGGGCTGGAAGCGGGTGCGGGCGAGCGTCTTGCGCCGTGCCCAGTGGGCCGCGAGGGTGTCGCCCCGCACGTCCCGCGTCGGCGCGTCCTGGGTGGCGAAGGGAAGGGGGATGGCGTGGTCGTCCGCGTAGATCGCCGCCCCCCACCCCGCCAGCGTCATGCACTCCTGCACCACGGCGCGCATCTCGGGCCTGGGCAGGGGCGTCACGGCGGCGCCCTCCTCGTCCGCCCGCACCCGCACCTCGGGGAGGTCGATGCTCAGCGCCCCCTCCGACTCGCGCAGCTCCCGGCTGGCCCGCGCGAGCCGGGCGAGGGTGACGAAGGGGTCCTCCTCCGCCTCCAGCCGCGCCTGCGCCCCGGTGTACGTCAGCCGGGTCACCCGCACCCGTGTGAGCTGCACGTCCACGGCGTCCGCGTTCCCGTCCGCGTCGAGATCGAGGCTGATCGACAAGGCCGGGCTCGTCTCCGCGAGGCCCAGGCCCGCCCGCTCGACCAGGGCGTCAGGCAACATGCCCATCGTCCGGTCGGGCAGGTAGAGGGTCGCTCCCCGCGCCCGCGCCTCCAGGTCGAGGGGACTGTCCGGCGGGACGAGGGCCGCCACGTCCGCCACATGGACCCACAGCCGGGTGAGGCCCCCCTCCAGCGCTTCGATCCCCACCGCGTCGTCCGGGTCGCGGTTGCCCTCGTCGTCGATGGCGAAGGCCGGGAGATGGGTGAGGTCCAGCCGCTTCTCGTCGGGAAAATCGGGCACGTCGAGCATGACAGGGGTCAGGGCGGCACCCAGGCGGTCGGCGTAGGGCGTCCGCGCCTCCGGCCATAGGCCCAGGCGCAACAGCAGCGCGTGGGCGGCCTCGGGTGTCTCGGCCTGCCCCAGTTCGCGCAGCGCGCGGGACTTCTCCTGCTTGCCGCGCGCCATCAACTCCACCTCGGTGCGTTGCGCGGGCGTCAGGTCGGGGAGGGAATGGGTCATGGAGGGCAGGATAACGGGCCCGCGTTCTCCCCCGCCGCCGAGAGTGGAAAACCAACCTTTACACGAGTCATTCCTGGGGCCACTTCTGACCCTGATGAGGCCCAAAAATAGCGACTCCGGCTGCCCAAGTGAGAGCTAGTAGAAAACCAGACTTGACATTTTGTGCTTCAGATGTTTCTATTCTCTCAAAGGAGGGGCGCATGAATGAGCAGGCGAACGAAAGTTTCCGCGCGCAGGTGGAGCGTCTGGTGGCCGAGGGCAAACTCACCCCCGAGGAAGCGGCGGGGCTGCTGGAGGGGGACGAGCGCGTGGCCGGAGACGTGGCCGCCTCCGATTCGCCGGGGATACCCACGGGAGACACGCCGCCCGACCTCGACCTGGGGGTGAACGGCTACAGCCTGACGGTGCTGCACGACGCGTCGGTGCCCGGGCCGCAACTCAGCGCGAACCGCGAGGGGGAAGTAACCCTCACCGCCACGGCGCACGGCTGGCGGGTGGAGCGGGCCCACCGGCCTCAGGGGGGCTGGTCGGGTGGTCTGCCCGTCAAGGTGATTCTCAGCCTGCCCTTCGCGCCCCGGCACACGCGGGCCGAGGTCCACGGCGGGAACCTGCACCTTCCCGACCTGGCGGGCGAGGCCCGGGTCGAGGTCCACGGGGGAAACGTCCGCATGGGCCGCGCCGCGAGCCTGAGCGCGAACGTCCACGGGGGCAACCTCAAGGCCGCCGAGATGGGTGGGCCCACCCACCTGAGCGTCCACGGCGGCGGACTGAGCCTGGAGGGCGCGCGCACCCTGAATGCCAGCGTCCACGGGGGCAACCTGCGCTGGGCCGGGCAGCTCGTGGGCGGGGACCACCGGGTCGAGGTGAACGCGGGCAATGTCAGCCTCGCTCTGCTTCCCGGCAGCAGCGTCCGCGTGGAGGCCGAGGTCACGGTCGGGGGCTTCATGGCGAACTTCCCCACCACGAAAAGCGGCGGCTTCATGAACGCGCGGCACACCGGCCAGGTCGGTGAAGGGGCGGCCTCACTCTCCTGCCGGGTCACCGCCGGGCAGCTCATGGTCAACACGGCGTGAGGGGGGAAGCGAGATGAGAGAAAAGGTCAAACGTCTGCTCGACCTCGTGCGCGCGGGACGCCTGAGCCTCGACGACGCCGCGCCGCTGCTCGCCGCCCTCAGCCCCAAGCTCGCCCTGACGGAGGGCGACCGCGAACTCGTCGCCTCGCTCCTCGCCCGCGAGGAGATGGAGACCGGGCAGGTTGCCGAACACCTGCTGCTGCTGCGCGGGGTGCGTGACGTGCCTCAGCCGCCCCCGCCCCCCCGGGCCCCGGGCACGCTGGGTTCGGCGGAGTGGGTGCGAACGGGTCCGCTGCCGCGCAGCGTGGTGGACCGCCTGACGGGAGGAATCGATACCATCATGGAACGAGTCGGAGAGTCCGTGGACCGCGCCTTCGAGGGCGGCCCTCCTCGCCCGCCGCGCGGTGCCCCGACCTCTGCCCGCGTCCTGCGCGTGCAGGTCGAGTCCTCGGAGGGGGACGAGTACGCGGCGAACCTGCCCGTCAGCCTCGCGCCGCACCTGCACCGGCTGATTCCCGCCCACGGCATCCGGGCGCTGGAACGCGCGGGCCTGAGCGTCGAGGCCCTGCAACTCCTGATCGAGGCCGACCCCCCGCCCGGCGACCTGATCGACGCCGAGGACAGCGAGGGCAACAGCGTCAAACTCAGCCTGAAGTGAAGCGGAAGGCTCCAGGCACAGGGCAGAAGGCTTTTCGGGTGGCCTTTTGCCCTCGCCCTTCGGCCATCTGCGTAGAGTGACCCCATGCCCCGCCCCCTGCCCCTGCCCTTTCCGGACGAGACGGAAGCGCCACTCGTCACGGAGCTGCGTTTTCCGACGAGCG
This sequence comes from Deinococcus aestuarii, assembly GCF_018863415.1. NCBI lineage: Bacteria > Thermotogati > Deinococcota > Deinococci > Deinococcales > Deinococcaceae > Deinococcus > Deinococcus aestuarii. The sequence continues at coordinate 135,701 of NZ_JAHKSN010000008.1, forward strand.
GCGTCACTGTGCGCGGCGTGTTCGAGCTCAACGAGTTCGCCACCCTGACGCCCGAGAACCTCGACTTCCTGCGCCTGTACATCCGCGTGCGCGGCAACCTCAAGGAGGTCGAGCGGGTGCTGGGCCTGAGCTACCCCACCGTCCGTGCCCGCTTCGACACCCTGCTGCGCGCCATCGGCTACGAGCCCGAAGCCGCCGATCCCCAGTCCGAGGTGCTCGAAAGGCTCGAACGCGGCGAGATCACCCCGGACGAGGCGGCCAGGAAGCTGCGGCGCTGAGGGGCCGGTCCCCTCTCCTGCCCGACCGGCCTACCAGCGGCTCATCTCACGCACGAAGCTGTCCGCCTGGTAGCCGATGCTGTAGGCCTCCATCGCGTCGTGCAGCATCTTCGCCCACTCCAGGTCGTCTTGCACCAGCTTCGCCCAACCCCGCTGGATGGGGGCTCCCCCCGCCGACGGGAACAGCTTGCTGCGGCTGGTCAGCCCCAGGCGGTGCAGGTAGTCCCCCACCTGCGCCGTCGTCTTCACCTGTTGCCGCGCCAGCGCCGTGAGCTGCGCCCGCTCGGCCCGCCCGGTCTTGGCCCACTGGGTCTGGATCGCCAGCCCGTACGTCGGCGCGTAGTCGATGCGCTGCTGAACCGACCCCGGCAGGTCGCGCCACCGCCTCACCAGGTCGCGGGTCTCGGCGGGCTCCTGGGCGGCGCTGATCGGGTTCACCCCCGCCAGCGAGGCCACGAAGCGGTGCGCCCCGAACCAAGCCCTGAGCGAGAACGCCGTCAGCAGGTACCGGGTCTCGGGGTCGGCGGCCAGCACGGGGCGGTGCCGCAGGACGGCGGCGCTGAACGCCTGGGGCCGCCTCTGGTGGTTCCAGTACGCGTTGTGGAAGTACAGGTGCAGCATGTCCACCCGCCTCACCGGGCTCAGCGTCTGCAACTGCTTCACCGCGGCCACGTCGGCGGCGATGTCACGGCGCTCCTTGGCAGGGTCGCGGCGGAACTGCGCCTGCTCGTCTTTGAGGATGGCGGCCTTTTCGGCGGCGCTGAAGGTGCCCCCCGACATCAGTTCACCGAGCCGGTAGGTCGCCGCGAGGTCGGCGGCGGTCAGCGTGTCCCGGCCCGCCGAGGCGGGTGAACCGAGAGCGAGGGTGAGGACGAGCGAGCCCAGAGCCAGGCTGCTCCGCGGAGCGGGTCGCATGTCCGAAGCCTACCCGGGCCGGGCGCTCTTGCCAACCTGGCCGGTCCGGAGAGCGCCTCAGAGCACGCCCAGGTAGATCTCGTCCAGCGTGAGGCTGCGGCCCAGGCAGGCGATCTCGATGCCGCCGCTCCCGCTCAGGTCCTGCAACGTCCAGCCGCCCGCCTGCCGCCCGTAGGCGTACACGCGCCGCTCCTTCTGCTCCACGATCAGGTAGGTCTGGAGGGAGGGGATGGCGATGTAGACGCCGTATTTCCCGAAGCGGTCGTGAGAGGCCGTGCTTTGCGAGAGCACTTCCACGAGCAGGCAGGGGAGGTCTCGGCGTCGTTATCGCCGCTGTCACGGTCGCAGACGAGCGGCACGTCGGGGTAGGAGGCGTTGTCCTCGACCCTCAGCTTCATGTCGTTCTGGTAGAGGCGGCACCCGGCGCGCACGGCGTCTAGGTACAGCGTCCCGAAGATGTTGCCACTGATCAGGACGTGGGGCCGACTCGCCCCGCCTGCCCGTGCAGCGGATACACGAAGCCGCCCACATACTCGCGCCTGTAGGGGCTCTTCTCCTCCGTGCGCAGGAATTCCTCCACGCTCATCGCTCGGGGGGCGGGGTCGCCCATGCCTCCATCGTAAGCTGCGCGAGGTCGTCCCACACCATCCGCACCTCGCGCAGTTCGCCGCCGGGAAGCGGCTCGGTCCTCTCGCCCGCCTCACGTCCGCCCAGGTGGGCATAGAAGGCGCGGGTGGGGTTTTGATCCAGCACCCACAGGGCCAGCGAGCGGAACCCTCGGGCCTGCAACTCGCGCGCCACAGCCGAGACGAGCGCACGCCCGATGCCCTGCCCGTGTGCGGATTTCAGCGCGTAGAGCGTATACAGCTCCGCGTCGAAGCCGGGGTGCTCGCGTGCCGGGCCGCCCGAGGCGAAGGCGACGACCTTCCCCTCCCGCTCGGCGACGAGGACGATCTCGCCCGTCTCGGCGCTCAGGTGGCGGGCCCAGAAGCCTTCGCGCCGCTCGCGGGCCACCTCGCCCGTCGCCCGGGTCAGGAAGTCTTCCGGCATCAGCCCCGTGTACGTCTCCCGCCAGCTCGTGACATGGACGTGGGCGAGGCCCGGCGCGTCGGCGGGGACGGCGGGGCGGACGAGGAAGGGCCGGGTCATGGCCCAGGGTACGGGGTCAGTCCTGCGCCTGCACCTCGGCCTCCTCCTGCCGCGCCTGCCACGCCGCGTAGGTCAGGCGGTCGAGGGAGAAGGTGTCGCGCGTGCGCGTGTACGTGCCCCGCCCGCCCATCCGTCCCACCAGATCGAGGGCGGCGGTCTCGACGTGGTGACGTTCCAGGTTCTGCACGGCGTCGGCGCGCAGGTGGAGGCCCAGCACCTCGCCGAGGATGACGCGGGTGCGCCCGATCACGACCGTCCGCACCTCGCGGCACTCCAGGCTCGCCGGGCTCTGCGCCACGCGCGGCACGCGCACGCGCACGCCGGGGGCGAGGGCCACGCCCAGCGTCTCGGGTTCGCCCAGCTCATACGGAAAGTCGATGGCGGTCGCGTTCATCACGGGGGCGAGGTCCAGGCTCACGAGGTTGACCGTGAACTCCCCACCCCGCCCGATGTTGAGCGCGGTGTCCTTGGGCGTGCCGTCCGCCCGGTCGCCCGGCCCGAAGGCCACGACCGCCGGGTCCGAGCCCATCAGGCCGAAAAAGGAGTAGGGGGCGAGGTTGACGTGCCCGCCCCCTCCCAGCGTGCCCACCCAGGCGACGGGACGCGGCACGACCACCCCGGCGACGAGCTTGTAGACCTCGGCGGGGGCGAGGGCGGAGAAGTCGAAGTGGAGGTGGGACGCCCCGGAAACGGTCATGGCCCAGGGTAGCCCCTCCCGGGAGGGACGCTATGCTCGGGAGGTGCCGGACGCTCAGCCGCTGACCTACCGCGAGGCCTACGCGCGGCTTTCCCGCATCGCCGCCGAGCTGGAGAGCGGGGACGCCGACCTCGACCGGGTGCTCCCGCTGCTGGAGGAGGCGAGAACCGCCTACGCCGCCTGCCGGGACCGCATCGAGGCGGTGCGCGCCGTGCTGGCGGGGGAGTGGGCCACCACCGAGCCGGACGGGGACGAGGACGACGAGGCGGACGATCCCCCCGGGGATGACCCGTACGCCGACCCCTTCTGACGGGCGCTGGGCGTATGCTCGCCCCATGAGGAACGCCCGCCCCTCCGCCGCGCCCCCCGCCGAGACGCTCCGGGCCCCCAGGGTCAATCCGCTCGTGTACCGCCTCGTGGTGATCGTCACGACGCTGCCGATCTTCCTGCGCGGGCAGAGCATCGAGGTCCACGGGCGCGAGCATGTCCCGCCGCCGGGCACGCCGTTGATCGTCGCCGGAAACCACCGCACGGGCTTCGACCCCTTCCTGATCGCCTCCAGCCTGCCGCCGGGCCGCTACATGCAGTTCATGGCGAAAAAGGAACTCTTCGTCCCGGTGATCGGCCCCATCATCCGCGCGGGCGGGTCCTTCCCGGTGGACCGCAGCGCGAACGACTTGGGGGCGGTGCGGACCAGCCTGCGCGTTCTCCAGGCGGGTGGAACGCTCGGCATCTTTCCCGAGGGCACCCGCGGCGGCGGAGAATTGCAGGGCGGCGTGGCCCTCCTCGCGCTCAAGGGCAAGGCACCCGTCCTGCCGGTGGGTCTCAGCCGCGTGGGAAGACGCTGGATCGTCCGCTTCGGCGAGCCCGTCGATCCCACCGGGGGCATCAAGGCCCTGACCGCCCAGATCGGCGAGCGCATCGCCGCCCTCGCGGAGCCGGGGGGGGAGGTCGTCCGCTCACGGTGAGGGAGGCCTCGCCGGGGCTAGAGTGGCCCGAGGGCGGGCGTGGGGGAAGCCGGTGGAACTCCGGCACGGCCCGCGCAACGGTGAGGGTGCTCCTGTGGGGCCCCCGAGTCCGGACACCTGCCCCGTCCGGGCCGCACTTCCCCGACCGGAGCGGCCCGTGCCCCGACCTCCCGCGGCCTGGAGGAACGCGCCCGGCGCCTGCCCCCTCCCGGGTGGGCCCTGGGCGTGCCCCCTCCGCCCCTCACCGGGGGCGGTGCCTCCTTGGCCGCGCGGGGAGGAACGAGACCCCCATGCCCCGACCCCCGACCCTTCCAACCCCCTTCGGCCCATCGGGGCGCGATGAGCCTTGAACGAGAGGGCCGCGCGCCCGCCCTCCCCGCCGCCCGCCCCCGCGTCCTCGGGCGCACCCTCGCGCTGGTCTGCGGGCTTCTCGCCGCCCTTGTGCTCGCGGTGGGGGTGGGGAGCGTGACCATCCCGCCGGGAGAGGTGGTGGGGGCCATCTGGCGCGGGTTGAGCGGCGCGGAACTCGCCGGAAACGACGTGATCGTGTGGCAGCTCCGCCTGCCGCGCGTGGTGATGGCGGTGCTCGTGGGCGCGTGCCTCTCCGTGTGCGGCGGGGCCTTCCAGGGGGTCTTCCGCAACCCGCTCGCCGACCCCTACCTCCTCGGCGCGGCGAGCGGGGCGGCGCTGGGGGCGACGGTCGGGATCGTGGCGGGGTGGCCGCGCCCCGTGCTTCCCCTGGTGTCGCTCGCGGCGTCCCTCGTGGCGGTCGTCCTCACGCTCGCCCTCGCGCGGGAGGGGCGGCGCTTTCCCACCACGCGCCTGATCCTGGCGGGCGTGGTCGTGGGAAGCGTCCTGAGTGCCTTCACCACCTTCCTGATCCTGCGCGGCGAGGACAGAGCAAGGCAGGTCCTCGCCTACACCCTGGGCGACCTGGGCTTCAGCGGCTGGCGCGACGTGGGGACGGTGCTGCCCTACGCGGTGGTCGGCTGTGGCGTGCTGATCGGGCTGGGCCGGGCGCTCGACACCCTGCAACTCGGCGACCTCACCGCGCGCAGCCTGGGCGTGCCCGTGGAGCGCCTGCGCCTGATCGTCGTGATCGCCGCGAGCGTGGCGACCGCCGCCGCCGTCGCGTACGTGGGGATCATCGGCTTCGTGGGACTCATCGTGCCGCATGTCGCGCGGTTGAGCTGGGGGGCGGGACACCGGGTCCTGCTGCCCGTCTCCGCGCTGCTGGGGGGGGCGCTGCTCGTCCTCGCCGACCTGCTGGCGCGCACGACCATTCTTTCGCAGGTCGGCGTGGTGACGACGCTGCTGGGGGGGCCCTTTTTTCTGTGGCTCCTGCGGCGGGGCGGGCGTGAGTAGGGCGGTCGGCGATCAGCCGTCAGCCGTCAGCGCAGAGACGCTGGAGGCGCGGGGCCTGCATGTCCGGGCGGGAACGCACCCGGCGGTGCGGGGGGTGAGTGCGGCGTTCCGGGCCGGGGAGTTCGCCGCCGTGATCGGGCCGAACGGGGCGGGGAAGAGCACGCTGCTGCGGGCGCTGCTGGGCCTGAGCCGCTCGGAAGCGGGGGAGGTATGGCTCTGCGGCCGTCCGCTCGCCGAGTGGACCCGCGCGGAGCGGGCACGCACGCTCGCCTACCTCGCGCAGGGGGAGGAGCTGCCGCTGGACGCCCGCGTGCGGGACGTGGTTTCCCTCGGGCGTGGGGCGGGGGCGTGGAGGTGGGGCCTGATTCCCACGCGGCCCTGGACCCGGGCCGACGAGGACGCGGTGACGGCGGCGCTGGAGCGCACCGACACCCGGCATTTCGAGGACCGCCGCGTCCGCGAGCTGTCGGGCGGGGAGCGGCAGCGGGTCTCCCTGGCCCGCGCCCTGGCCGCCGGGCCCCGCTTCCTGCTCCTCGACGAGCCCACCAACCACCTCGACCTCGCCTACGGGCTGGAGGTGGTGCGCCACCTGCGCTGCGAGGTCGCCGGGGGCCTCGGTGTCGTCGCCGTCCTGCACGACCTCAACCTCGCCGCCCGCGCCGACCGCCTGCTGCTGCTCGCCGGGGGCCGGGTGCTCGCCCAGGGGACCGCCGCGGAAGTCCTCACCCCCGCCCACCTCCACGCCGCCTACGGGCTGCGGGCGAGGGTCACGCGGGACGGGGAGCGCCTTCTCGTCATCCCGGAGGACTGAACCGCCTTGCCGCCGAAATACTTCAAGACCTCCGGTCATCTGCTCGTCTGCCAGGGCCCGAACTGCAAGGCCCGCGGCGCGGACTTCCTGTACCGCGCCCTCTGGACCCACCTGGAGCGCCAGTCGCTCGCCTACTACAAGACGGGCGGCAGCGTCCGCCTCACCGAGAGCGGCTGCCTGGGGGCGTGCAGCTACGGCCCGGCCCTCTGTGTGTACCGCGAGCGGGGGGGCAGGCTGGAGGAGGGCTGGTACGCGGCGGTGGACTTTTCCCTCGCCTCGTCGGTCGCGCGGGCGGTGCACGAGGGGGAAGCGTTGCCCCGGGAGCGGCGGTACGGGCCGGATGAGTGAAGCTCCGTCCCCCGTGCGGCGGGGTGGGCCTCATGTGGCCTGGGACAAAGGCCAGGCCGGGGGGGTGTAGAGAGGGGTCATGGAGCCGGTCAAACTCATCTCTCTCTCCGTGAAACGCACCCGCCTGCGTCCGTGGATCGACTTCGGCGGCTTTTTCGCGTTCTTCGGCATCTCGGGGGTGGACCACGACCGCGAGCGCCGCGTCCAGAAGCGTTTCGAGGAGGAGTTCTACCCCCATCAGGTGACCGCGACGCTCTCGGCCCGCGTCGCCCCCGGCCCCTACGCCCTGGGCGGTCTGCCGGAGGAGGCCAACCGCCTGGGCTGGACCGTCCAGCCGAACGGCGCGGCGACCACCCGCCTGAGCGACGACGGCCTCGCCAGCCTGCGCGCGTGGATGGAGCGGGGATCACGGACGGTGCAGCCCACGCCGCTGTAGGGGCGTGAAGGACGGGGCGCGAAGGTGTTGTCATGCCGAGCGCCAGCGAAAGCTCCTCAGCCTGCCAGACCCATGTGAGCCCAGCTCTGGCGTTCATCGGCCCGCAGGACAAAGCTCAACCCCCTTCCCCAAAAGGCGTGGGGCAGAACTAAGCGGTCGTTTCACCCGCAGCTTTCCGTCACCGCCACAGCCCACCCACCCAGGCCAACCCGAAGCACACGCCCGCCGCAATCAGGGCGGCCAACATGGGGGCGAGCGGCCACTCGATCCCCGGAGCCGCGCGGCCAAGCTTGTTCTGAGCGGCCGCCTCGGCTCCCGCCGTCCGCGACGTGCCGAGAGCCATCGCTCCAGCCAGGACGCACAGGACGGTGCCCGCGAAGTTGAGTCCGGCCAGCACACTCGCCAGCCCGTTCCTGAACAGCAGGAGGCCGAGGAGGGCCGAGACGGCGCCGAAGCCCACCCCGTAGAGTGCCCCGCGTCGGAGGGGGTCTCCTAGCGCCGCCCACCGCGTCCGGGGTTCAAGCGACGACTTCATGGGGTCAGAATACTACCGCTACACAGGGCTCCGACCCTTATATTCGCGTCGACCTCACCCCTACCCCCGCACCACCTCCAGAATCTTTTCCCCGTACTTGCGCAGCCGCTCGGGGCCCATGCCGCGCACGGCCCGCAGGTCGTCGAGGGTGTAGGGCACCCGGCGGGCGATCTCGGCCAGGGTGGCGTTGCTGGCGATGATGAAGCGGCTGACCTCCTGCCGCTTGGCCTCGGCGTTGCGCCACTCGCGCAGCCGGGCATACACCGCGGCCTGCTCGTCGGTGAGGTTGGCGGCGGGGTCGGGCGCCCCCCCACCCGCCTCCGCCGTCGGCAGGTCGGGCGGCAGGTCGGGCAGGGCGGGCGCGGGGTCGGGCTCCGGCTCGGCGGCCCGGGTCGGCTCGGCCTCGACGGGTGTCTGCGCCACCGTGTCCACGGCTCCCTCCGGCTCGTCAGGAGCGGCGAGGGGCGGCGTGGTCTCCAGCTCGGGGGCGTCGGGGCCCGCGCTGATCGGGGTGGGCAGGGGCGCGGGCGCCGGGGGCGGGCTGCTGAACACGATCTCGGGCGTCCAGGGCGCCTCCTCGGGCTCGGTGGGCGTGGGCGAGGTGGGCCGGGCCCCCCCCTCGGGCTCGGCCTGCGGGGCGGGCTCGGGCGCGTCGAAGGTCACCCGGTCGAGGCCCTGCGGCGCGTCCGCGCGCGGGGCGTCGGGCAGCGGCCGGTCGGGCCGGGGGAGGTCGGCGCGGGCGGGGCGCTCCGGGCGACCTCCCCGGTCACGGCGGAAGCGGTCCTCGCGTCGCGTCGCGGCCTCCTCCTGGGCGGGCGGGGGAAGGGGGGCGGGCTCCGGCACATCCGCCTGCGCGTCACCGCCCTCCACCTCCAGGTCCCGCACGAGGGGGATGGGGGCATTCACGGGTTCTTGCACCTGGGGAGCGCGCAAGAGGGCCAGGGCCGTCTCCGCGTCCTGCAAGCCGGGTGAAAAGATCACCCCGCCCTCGACATTGCGGGTGGCGGCGAGCACCCCGCCGGGGAGGTGGGGGGTGTCGGGCGCCGCGTCGGGGGGCAGCAGCAGCGCGGTCGGGCCGAAGGGGAGCGCGCCCCCGCCGAGCCGCTCGGCGAGGAGCCCGGTCGTGCGGGCGGCGCGGGCCAGCCGCAGGGGCAAGGTCGCCACGTCGCGCAGGGCGAGCGCCACCGTCAGGTCGGCGGGGGCGGGGGCCGCCGGGGCGGGAGCCTCCCCGGCGCCGAAGAGCAGCGCGAGGTGCCCGTCGCCGAAGCCCGTCAGCGTCACCGGGTCGCGGTAGACCACGTAGGCGGCGCCGCGTGAGGGCCAGCCGCCCCCCGGCGCGAGGGTGGCGTCCACGATCACGGGCACCCCGGCGCGGGCGGCCCGGCGCAGCAAGCGGTCGTCGGGCTCGGCGAGCCACACGCCCCGCGCGCCCGTCCAGTCGGCGTCGAGCCCGGCGGCGGCGAGGCCCTGCCCGGCGAGCGCCGAGCGGTTCACGCCGAGGCGTTCGTCCACCCGCAGCACGCCGGGGCCCAGCAGCGCGGCGAGTTGCCGGGCGAGCGCGGCCTCCCCCGCCAGGGTCAGGCCCCAGTCGGCGCCCTCCAGCGCGGCGAGGGCGCTTGCCAGCCGGGCGTGGGGATCACCGCGTTCGGCGTGGAGGGCCACCAGCCGGGTGTCGGGCCGCGTCTCCGGACGGGCAGGAGCTTGGGAGGAGTCGGGCGAGTTGGTCATGGCGCCCATTGTGCCGCACCGGGGCGGGGCAGCCGCGCGAGAATCCGCGGGGCGTGAACTTCATGTCCCCGCATCTGCGGCCACCTCCACCCGACGGTCCGCGTACCGTGGGGCCATGAGGACCATTCTGCTGACGGCCCTGCTGCTGATTGCCCCCTCCGTGAGCGCCCAGGGAGGGACGACCCCGGCCCCCCCACCCGCCCCCGCCGCGGCGAACACGGCGACCCTGAGCCTCACCGCGCGGCCCGGCACGCTGGCCGAACTCACCCTGACCACCGTCACGCGCCTGACCCTGGAGGACGTGCAGGTGAGCGCCCCAGACGGCGCGGGCCCGGGCGAGGCGGAGCTGAGCGACCTGCGGCGCGGAATCGAGGAGACGCTGGGTCGGGTGGGCCCCCAGACGAGCGTCGGCAAGGCGTTTTACAAGGTTCAGGAGCGTGCCCCGGACGGCACCGTCACCCTCCTGAGCACGGTGGTCACCGACGTGCCCGGTCAGGGCCCCGTGGCCCTGCGGACGGTGCAGAGAGTCGCCCCGGACGGCACGGTGAGCCTCGTCCGGCTGGAGAGCGACAACCCGCTCGTGCAGTCGGTCCTCTCCGGCCTGAGCCCCGAGGCGCTGCGGGCCCAGGCGGGCGGGGGCGGAAGCGACCTGACGGGCGTGTACGGCCAGACCTTCACGGTGGGGCAGCCCGTGACCCGGACGGTCACGGTGGACGCCCAGGCGCTGCTGGGAAATCTCTTCGGGGCGGTCGCCGCCGGGCTGGGGGGCGGCCAGAATCCGCTCGGGCAGGTGCAGGCCAGCCCGCTGACCGTCACCACGACCACGACCTACCGGGGCGTGAACCCCGCCGGGCTGCACGTGTTCGAGACGCGCAGCACCAACGCCGACTGGACGCTCGAATTCGGCGGTGAGGGCGCGGCGGCGGGCACCCCGCGCATCCGGCTCGACCTCCTCGGCGGCTCGACCGGCAGCGGCCTGAGCCTCTACCGCCAGGGCGGCCTCCCCGTGGGCAGCGCCCAGGTCCAGGCCACGCGCCTGCGGGTGAGCCTGACCCAGCCGGGCGGCGAACAGCTTCAGGTGCTGTTGCGCCTCGACCAGACCGTCACCCTGCGCCCTCGCTGAAGGGAAAGGGCAGGGGCCCCCTCCGCTACTTCCCGAACCTCCGGTCGCGCCCCTGGAAGTCGCGCAGGGCCCGCAGGAAGTCCACCCGGCGGAAGCCCGGCCAGTACACGTCGCAGAAGTAGTACTCGGAATACACGCTCTGCCACAGCATGAAGCCCGAGAGCCGGATCTCGCCGCTGGTGCGGATGATGAAGTCGGGGTCGGGGATGCCCGCCGTGTACAGGTGCGCGCTGATGTGCTCGGGTTTCAGGTGCGCGACCACGTGCTCAAGCGTTCCGCCCGCCGCCGCCTGGGCGCTGAGGTGCTGCTTGACCGCATCCACGATCTCCTCGCGGCCCCCGTATCCCACGGCGATATTCAGCAGCATCCCGTCGTAGCGGGCCGTCTTCTCCTCCAGTTCGCGCAGGGCGTCCAGAACATTGACCGGAAAGTCGTGGTGCTGCCCGATGGCGCGCACCCGCACCCGGTTGGCGTGGATGCGCGGGTCGCGGGCGAGGTTGCGGGCCTCGCGGTCAAAGAGGCCCATCAGGTGGCGCACTTCCTCGGGGTCGCGGGCCACGTTGTCGGTCGAGAGCACCCAGATCGTCACCGCCGGGATGCCCAGTTCGAGGCACCACTGCAAGACCTCGTGCGCCTTGTCGATGCCGAACTCGTAGCCCAGTTCGCGCTCCACCCCGAGGGCCCGGGCGTAGCGGCGGTTGCCGTCGAGGATCAGGCCGAGGTGGCGGGGAAGCTTGCCGTGGCTTTTGACCGCCCGGGCGAGGCGTTGCTCGTAACCCCACAGCAGGGCGCCGCGTGCCGCGTCCCGCGTTTTCTTGGCGGTGCGGAGGGCGGCTTTGAGGGGCGGGCGGGTCATGACGGGCGTCAGTGTAGCGCCTGGGGGGGAGGGCGGCTTCCCTCCAAAGGGGCAGGGGGCGCGGCGGCGGGCCAGCCGTGGTCGCGGGCCTGGAGCGTCCAGGTTGGGGGTCTGGACAGCAGCCTCTCTTCACTGTAACCCGCAGGGCCGCAGGGGGTGGGCGCCGACGTCCCCCGGCGACCCTCACCCCCGATGGGGCTCTTTTCGACCCCCGCACCCCGGCCAGAACGGGACCACCCCGACGAGGCCGTCCCGTCTGCCGAGGAGGTGCCCAGTTCGCGGCCCGTTCCCCCTACACGTCCTCGCCCCCCGTGTCCATCCGCACCACCCGCGGGGTGAAGGTCGCCACCACGTCCACGAGGTCGCTCTGGCGGGCCAGGACGTGTTCGATGCGCTTGTAGGCCTGGGGCGCCTCGTCGATGCCGCCGCCGATCAGGGTCACGCCGCGCTCTCGCAGGTAGGCCTGCACGTCCTTCTTGGCGAGGGTGTTCGCGGCGGCCTTGCGTCCGAGCTGGCGACCCGCCCCGTGGCTGGCGCTGGCGAGGGCCTCCGGGTTGCCCTTCCCGCGCACCACGAAGCCGGGGTCGGCCATGCTGCCGGGGATCAGGCCGAGCTGGCCGCGCTCGGCGGGGGTGGCCCCCTTGCGGTGGACGATCCGCTCATGGCCCTCCACCGCCTGCTTCCAGGCGAGGTTGTGGCTGTTGCCGACGGTGACGGCGGGCCTGACCCCCAGCGCGCGGGCGAGGCGGGCGTGGATCAGGTCGTGGTTGGCGAGGGCGTAGCGTCCGGCGAGGTTCATCGCCTGCCAGTAGCCCTCGCCCTCCTCGGTGTCGAGGGGGAGCCAGGCGAGCTTGCGGCCCTGCGCGTCGAGGGCGGGGTGCAGGGCCTGGGCCACCTTCGTGTAGTGGTTCGCCACCTGCGCCCCGAAGCCGCGCGAGCCGCTGTGCGAGAGGATGGCGAGGTACTCGCCCGCCTCCAGCCCCAGGTCGTGGGCGGGTAAGCTGAGGGTGCCGAACTCGACGAAGTGGTTGCCGCTGCCCGAGGTGCCGATCTGCTCGGCGGCCTTGCCGTGCAGGTGGCGCAGGAGGGGCTGATCGCGCCACGTCTCCTCATGCAGGACCTCGTGGTCCTCGCGGTCGCGCTTCTCGAAACCCACCCCGGCGCCGAAGCGGGTGTGCTTGGTCAGGAGGCGGGTCGCCTCGTCGGTGCTCAGGCTGGCCGGGGCCAGGGGCAGCACGCTCAGGCGCATCGAGCAGCCGATGTCCACCCCGACCCCGTAGGGGATCACGGCGCCCTCGGTCGCCAGCACCCCGCCGATGGGGAGGCCGTAGCCCACGTGGGCGTCGGGCATCAGCGCCCCGGCCCGGGCGACGGGCAGGCGCATCGCCACGTCCATCTGGTCGCGGGCGCCGGGTTCAATCAGGTCCGCGCCCCACACGCGGTAGGGGAGGGGGGAGGGGCGAAGCGCACTCGCACGCCGGGCGTCCAGCACCGCCTGCTGGGAGGTCAGCTCCGCCGCCAGCTCGGCATACACGCCGCCCGAGACGTACGCTTCCGGGTTGGCCTGCACCGAGCGCAATTCGTTCAGGATTTCCTCGCGGTCGATTCCTGCGCGCTCGCGCAAGGTCGCGGCGGCGAGGGCCAGCGCGACGGCTTTTTTCTCGAAGCCCAGCTTGGTGATCTGTTTTCCGTTCATGGGGTCTTTCTGCGGAACGGAACCCGGCGCCTTGCGCCATTCACGTCCCGTCGGTGGTGAGGAGTGGGGGGAGGCCCCGGTCGTCTCGTGTCTCGTCCTGATCTCGTCCGTCGTCTGGGTCTGCGGGTGTGTCCAACATGTCGCCCCCTTCCTCAAAAGGTGCGGTGTGAAGACTCGAGGTCCGCCCGTCAGTGTGCCCGGCGCCCTGCCCGGACGCATCGGCCAGATGACGCAAGGCGGGTAGGCCGGACGGGGCCACGCCTCAGCCCCACTCCTCCTCGTCGTCGTGCGTGAGTTGCCGGGCCCAGTCGGTCACCACCTCGGGGTAGAGGCCGTGCAGCCGGTCCAGCAGCCGCTCCACGTCGGCGTCCGACCAGCCGCCCACCCCCGGCAGGCGGCGCGGCGGCGTCCCCGGGAGAAAGGAGGCGGGGTCGTCGCGCAGGACCAGCAGGGTGGCGGCGGCGTGCTTGCAGATGGCGTTGTACTCGTCGGGGCAGGAGCACGAGACCTCGCCGTTCTGGAGGTTGACCCGCACCCGGTAGGGGGCTGGACGGCTGCCCCGCACGCGGGTCCGGACGACCTCGCCCTGCCGCTCGCGGTGGGTGACCTGCCCGCAGAGCGGCTGTGCCCGCTCGCGCACCTTGCCGGGGGCGGAGCGCAACAGCTCCTCCGGGGTCAGGCTCACCGCCGGGCCCCCAGCGCCGCCCGCGCCTCGCCCACCTCGTCCCAGGGCAGGGTCTCGCCGTCCCGTTCCAGGGTGTCCTCCGGCCCCTTCCCGGCAAGGAGCACGGTGTCCCCCGCCCGCGCCCCGCGGATCACGTGCCGGATCGCCTCGCCCCGGTCCCCGATGCTCGTGAAGTTGGACCGGCCCGCCTCCCGCGCCCCCCGCTCCATCTCGCGCAGGATGTCGGCCAGGGGCGTGTCGCGGTGGTCCTCCTCGGTGAAGACGGCGTGGTCGGCGAGCCGGGTCGCCACCTCGCCCAGGGGCGCGCGTTTGCCGGGGTCGCGCGGCCCACCTGCCGAGCCGATGAGCACCCACAGCCGCCCGGCGGTCGTCGCGCGCAGGGTGGAGAGGGCCTTTTCCAGGCTGGGCGGCGTGTGCGCGAAGTCCACGATCACGCGGGGGGCGTCCTCGCCCCCGTGGACGAGTTCCATTCGCCCCGGCACCCCCCGGAAGGAGGCGAGCCCCTTCACAAGTTGCGGCACGCTCGCGCCCAGGTGAGCCGCTGCCCCCAGCCCGGCCAGCGCATTCGCCACGTTGAACCGCCCGATCATGGGCAGGTGGGCGCCGAACTCGCCCAGGGGGGAGAGGACATGGAAATGCAGGCCGGTGGCGCGTTCCTCGATCCGCGCGGCCCGCCAGTCCGCCTCCCGCCCGTCCGCCGAGTAGGTCGTCTCCGACGGCGCGAGGCCCATCAGCCTCTGTGTCCACGGATCGTCCGCGTTCAGCACGGCGTGGCGGGCGCGTTCCACCAGCTTCCTCTTCTCCGCGAAGTAGTGCTCGACCGTGCCGTGAAAGTCGAGGTGCTCGCGGCTGAGGTGCGTCCACACCGCCACGTCCCAGTCCACCCCCCGCACCCGGTCCAGGGCGAGGGCGTGGCTGCTCGCTTCCAGCACGACGGCCTGGGCACCCGAGGCGACCATCTCCGCCAGGGTCGCCTGCACCTGTGGCGCCTCGGGAGTCGTGAAGTGGGCCGGAAAGTGCCGCAGCACGCCGTCCGGCAACTCGTACCCGACCGTGCTCAGAAGGCCGGTTTCCAGCTCCGCCGCCCGCAGCAGATGCCGGGTCAGCCAACTCGTCGTCGTCTTGCCGTCCGTGCCCGTCACGCCGACCACGCGGAGCTCCCGGCTGGGGTGTCCGGCGAGGGCCGCCGCCGTGTCCGCCAGGGCCGCCCGCGCGCTTCGCACCGTCAGGTAGGGGAGGGTGGAGGTCGACCCTTCCGGCAGCCCCTCGCCCAGAACCGCCACCGCTCCCCGCGCCGCCACCTCGTCCAGAAAGCCGTGCCCGTCGAAGCGCGCCCCGCGAATAGCCACGAAGGCGAACCCCGGTTCCACCCACGCCGCGTTGTGCGTCACGCCGCGCACCTCCACGTCGGGCAGGGGGGAGGCGGGGACGGCGAGAACGGCGGCGAGGTCACGCAGGCGCATACAGGTCGAGACTAGCAGCCGCCCTCCGGGCCCCACGAAGGTCCTTTCCCTTCAGGACGCCGACGCCCGCGAGGTCGGTTGCGTTCACCGGAAGCCGGCGGGCAGGGTGGATAACTGACAAGGCCGCACCGGCACCTGTCCTCACCCTGGCTCCCCGGCTGACGGCTGAGGGTTGACGGCTACCTCAACAGCGGCAGCCCGAACCCGTACCCCTGTACCCGGTCACACACCCACTGGAAGGCCGCCGGGTCATGCACGAAGTCGAGCCGGTCGCCGGGCACCCGCACGACCGGGCAGGCGTCGAAGGCCCGGATCCACTCGTCGTAGAGGCGGTTGAGGCCCAGCAGGTAGGCGTCGGGGATGCCCTGCTCGTAGTCCCGCCCGCGCTGGGCGATGCGCTGCCGCAGCGTCGGCAATGCCGCGTCGATGTGGATGAGGAGGTCGGGCACCCGCAGGGCGGGGAGGATGCCCTCATAAAGGCCCAGGTACGTCCTCCAGTCGCGCGCCTCCATCTGCCCGCTCTCAAAAAGGTTGCGCGCGAAGATGTTGGCGTCCTCGAAGACGGTCCGGTCCTGAATGACGTAGCGCGCCCCCGTCACGAGATGGAGGTGCTGCTCCAGCCGCCGCGATAGGAAGTAGATCTGCGAGTGAAAGGAGTACCGCCGCATGTCGCGGTAGAAGTCCTCCAGGTACGGGTTCTCCGCGTAGGGCTCGTAGACGGGCCGCAGGCCGTACCGTTCCGAGAGCATCCGCGTCAGGGTGCTCTTGCCGCTGCCGATGTTGCCGGAGACGGCGAGGTACATCAGCTCGTCCCGCTTGCGCCCGTGGTGTGGGGCTTGTGGCGGGTGGAGGCAGGCAGATCACCCCTCCACCCGCCACAGGCGACGCGCCAGACGCTCCCCCTCATCCCCTCACCGCCCCTTCCGCCTGCAAGGCCTCCTCCACCCGGCTCAGGATCGCCCGCTCGTCCTCGGGGTTGCCCACGAAGTCGTACCCGCTCGCGTCCACGGTCAGGAGGCGGCCCGGGTAGGTGCGGAAGTACTCGTCGTAGCGGGCGGTCAGCTCGGCGAGGTAGGCGGCCTGCATGGTGCGCTCGAAGGGGCGGCCCCGCTTCTCGATTCTCGAGAGGAGCAGGCCCGGCTCGGCCCGCAGGTACACCACGAGGTCGGGGGTGGGCAGCCGGGGTGAGAGGTGGGCGTAGAGGTCCTCGTACAGGGCGAATTCGGCGTCACGCAGGTTCATCGCCGCGAAGATGAAGTCCTTGTCGAAGAGGTAGTCGCTCACGACGTGGCCGCTCCACAGCCCCGGCTGCGCGAGGGCCGAGAGCTGCTTGAAGCGCGAGAGCAGGAAAAAGACCTGCACCTGGAAGGCGTACACCTCGGGCGCCTCGTAGAAGCGGGCCAGGAAGGGATTTTCCTCCACGACCTCCAGGTTGAGTTCCGCGCCGTAGCGCGCCGCGAGCCTGCCCGCGAGGCTGGTCTTTCCTACCCCGATGGGGCCTTCCACGACGACGTACATAGCGGGGGAGATGATAGGGCCTGGAGCGGTCAGCCGTCAGCCTTCAGCAAAAAGAGCCAGGGCACAAGCCGAGGCTCCTTCTCGCTGACCGCTCTACTGCAAGGTCCGCTTCTGGAGCGGCACCCGCACGTCCACGCTCCGCTTGTTGCGCCACACCCGGAGGTTCACCGTCTGCCCGGGGCGCTTGGCCGCGACGAGGCGGATCACGTCGAAGCTGCCGCGCACCCGCTGGCCGTCCACGGCGACGATGATGTCGCCCAGGGGCGCGAGAAGCTGGCCCCGGCTGTTGCGCAGCGAACCGCGCAGTCCCGCGCGGGCTCCGGCGCTCCCGGCGGGCACCTCGTCCACCAGCGCCCCCTCGCTGCTGCTCAGCCCGGCGAGCTGGCGCAGGGCGGGCTCCAGGCTGTCGAGGTCCACCAGGGTCACCCCCAGGGTGCCGCGCTGGGGCAAGCCGACCTGCTCCAAGTCCTCCAGGCTCTGGCGCACGAGGTCGCCGGGAATGGCGATGCCGATCACGCCGGGCACGAAGTTGTTCGGCGCGGCGTTCGCGTCGGCCACGCCCACCACCGCCCCACGCGAGTCGAGCACCGGGCCACCGCTGTTGCCGCCCTGGATGTTGGTGGTCGTCACGAGATACTGCCCGATCTCCCCGCCGAGCTGGTCGTTGCGGGGCACGTCGCGCGCGCTCGCCGCCACGCTAAACACGCCCGTTGCCACGAAGTTCGCAATCCGCAGCGGCGTGCCGATGGTGATGAGCTTCTGCCCCGGCAGGAGGCCCGCGCTGCGCCCGAAGCTCAGCGTCCGGGGGGCCGTCACCCCCGTCACCCGCAGGATGGCGATGTCGATGCCGGGGTCCACGCCCTCGACCCGCGCCGTTACCCGCCGCCCGTTGGAGAGGGTTACGCTCACCGACTCCTGGTACTGGATGACGTGGTAGTTCGTGACGATCAGGTCACGCTTGTAGAAAAAGCCCGTGCCCGTCTCCACCGGGTCGTCGCCCGCCTGAAGCACGTCCTTGCGCAGCCGGGCGTCCACCCGCACGACCGCCGGGAGGGCCCCCTGCGCCACCTCCACCGTGTTGATCTCGTCGGCGGTGACAAGGGTCCGCTGGGCGTGCACCCGGCCCGTGACATAGGCGGCCGTCGCTGCGGCGAGCAGCAGCAGCGCGAGTCCGGCGGCACGGGCCAGGGGCTTCACTCCCCCCCGCCGCCCTTGCCGCCGCCGTCCGTACCGCTGGCCTTGCCCGTTCCCGCCTCGGCGGATTTGGGCCGCGAGTCGGTCACGTAAAACCCGCTGCCCCGGAACACCAGGCCCGGCTGCGAGGGCACGCGCCTCACCGGAGCGCCTGTCTCGGGGTGGGTGCTGAGCGCCTCGTCGCGGATGCTCTGCTTGATCTCGAACGTTTCGCCGGTCTCGATGTTCTTGTAAACGTAGGTGGGCATGGCCTCGGTTCTCCAGCGGTCAATCTAGCAAGGTGGACATGAGGGAAGGGGGCGGCAAGTCCCGGTGGGCCAGACGAAAAGACCCCCACCCGCGAGAGGGGTGAGGGTCCTGGGAGGGACGTCCCGGTTACGCGCCGACCAGGGGCCGCTCCAGCCCGAACACCCGGTCGTCCACCGCGAGCGACTCGTTCCCGGCCTTGATCGTGGCGGCGAGCGCCTTCGTCTCCGGGAAGAGTTTGGCGAAGTAGAAACGCGCGGTCTGAAGCTTGCCGAGGTAGAAGCCGTCCCGGTCCTGCCCGGCCTGCACCTTCTGCGCGGCGATCTTCGCCATCCGCGCCCACAGGTAGCCGTAGACGACGTGTCCGAAGAAGCGCAGGTAATCGACGGCGACCGCGTTTACCTCGTCGGCACCCTCGGGTCCCGCGAGCGCCTTCTGGCCGACCACCATCGTGAGGCTGCCGAGCTGGTTGGCGGCCTTGCCGAGCGCGTCGAGGTAGGGGGCCAGCTCCTCGTCGCCCTCGTTCTCCTCCACGAACGCCTGGAGCACCCCGGCGAGCTTCTGGAGTTTCTTGCCGCCGTCCATCAGCACCTTGCGGCCCAGCAGGTCGAGCGCCTGGACGCCGTTTGTGCCCTCGTAAATCTGGCTGATGCGCGCGTCGCGGACGAACTGCTCCATGCCCCACTCGCGGATGTAGCCGTGCCCGCCGTACACCTGCTGGCTGAGAACAGCCACGTTGAAGCCGTTGTCGGTCATGAACGCCTTGGCGATGGGCGTCAGGAGCGCCACGAGGTCGGCGGCCTCCTTGCGCCTCGCCTCGTCGGGGTGGTGGTGCTCGATGTCGATGCTCAGCGCCAGCCACATCGCCATCGCGCGGCCCGCCTCCGTGTACGCCTTGCCGGTGAGCAGCATCCGGCGCACGTCGGGGTGCACGATGATGGGGTCGGCTTCCTCGGCGGGGTTCACGCGCGGCTCATGGCGCATCTGGAGGCGGTCCTTGGCGTAGGTCAGGGCGTTCTGGTACGCCACCTCGCCCAGCGCGAGCCCCTGGAGCCCGGTACCGAGTCGGGCGGCATTCATCATGATGAACATGTTGTTCATGCCCTTGTTGACTTCGCCGACCAAGTAGCCCCTCGCGCCGTCGAAGTTCAGCACGGCGGTCGCGTTGCCGTGAATCCCCATCTTGTGCTCGATGGAGCCGCACACCACGCCGTTGCGCTCGCCCACGCTTCCGTCCGCGTTCGGCAGGAACTTGGGCACCAGGAAGAGGCTGATCCCCTTCGTGCCCGCCGGGCTGCCCTCCAGCCGCGCGAGGACGAGGTGGACGATGTTCTCGGCCAGGTCGTGCTCACCCGCGCTGATGAAAATCTTGGTGCCCGTGATCGCGTAGCTGCCGTCGCCGTTGTCCGTCGCCTTGGTGCGGATGATCCCCAGGTCGGTGCCCGCGTGCGGCTCGGTGAGGCACATCGTGCCCGTCCACTCGCCGCTCACGAGCCTGGGGAGGTAGGTGTCCTTGAGCTCCTGGCTGCCGACCGCGTGCAGGGCGGAGTAGGCGCCGTGCGAGAGGCCGGGATACATCGACCACGCGACGTTGGCCGAGTTCAGCAGCTCCACGAGGACGTTGCTGACGAGGTGGGGCATCCCCTGCCCGCCGTACTCGGGGTCGGCGTCGAGGGCGGTCCAGCCCGCTTTGCGGTACTTGTCGTAGGCGGCCTTGAAGCCCGTGGGGGTGGTCACGACCCCGCCCGGGTGCCAGGTGCAGCCCTCCTCGTCGCCCACCCGGTTCAGGGGCACGAGTTCGGTCTCGACGAAGCGGGCGGCCTCTTCGAGGACCTGATTCATCAGCTCGGCGTCGGCGGTCTCGTTCCCCGCGTAAAAGGGCAGGGCGCCGAGGACCTGGGGGGCGTCCAGCAGCTCGTGCATCAGGAACTTGATGTCGCGCAGGGGGGCCTTGTACTGGGGCATAGGGGTCTCTCCTCCTTGGGGGCCGCTCCCTCACGGGGGGCGCACTCCCGGTCTTGATGATTGTACCCAGTCTAAAACTTCGCGGGGCGAAAGTCACGCGGGAGGGCGGCCCCTGCCGGACAGGCCCCGGGCCCCCGCGAGCATGCAGGCGGACACACGGGAGGGGGCCCTACTTTACAGCGCCCTGCCGGGCCGAACCCGAACGGTCGTCCGTCCTGGACGGACTGACGGCAGGTCCGCCGGGGGCCTGTCTCCTTTTCGGCCGCGCCTCCGGCAGAGTTTCGGGTATCCTGACCCTGATCATGAATTATCCAAGCCTGGTCTGGCACCTCAAGCGCACGGAGCTGTTCGCGGACCTTGAGCTGACGGAGTTGGAGCGCGTGGCCGCCACGACGCCCTACCGCTCGTACCAGCCGGGCGAGGTCATCTACCGCATGGACGACCCGGCAGACGCCCTGTATTTCGTCCGCAGCGGCCTCGTGAAAATCAGCAAGCTCTTTCCCAACGGCAAGGAGGCCATCCTCGGCGTGATCGGCCAGCACGACACCTTCGGGGAGTTGCTGCTGCAACCTGAAGAACGCCGCCCCACCCAGGCCGAGGCGCTGGAGCGCACCACCCTGATCGTGCTCCCGCGCACCGAGCTGCAAAAACTCCTGAACACCAAGCCCGACCTCGCCATGAAACTGATCCGCCTGATGGCCGCCCGGCTCTTCGAGGCCCAGTCGTGGACCGCCGCCGTGAGTGCCTACAGCGCCCCCGAGCGCGTCGCCAGCCTGCTCTACCGCCTCGCCCGCGAGTTCGGGCGGCCCCACTCGCAGGGGGTCGAACTGGCGCTGAAGCTCAACCAGGAGGACATCGCCCGGATGGTCGGCGCCACCCGCGAAACGGTCAGCCATTCCCTCGGCAAGCTCAAGCAGGAGGGGGCCATCGTCCGCGCCCGCGCGCCCATGATCGTCCGGCTGGAGGGCCTGCGGCGCTACCTGGAGGAGTAGGTCAGAGCGGGTCCGTGAGGGAGAGGTCGCCCGTCACGGTGCCTGCCTCTGCGGTCAGCCTGCGCCGGGCCTTCTCCGCCCAGAGGTAACGGGACGCGAGCGTGCGGTGGGGTGACCACGCCTGCACGACCTCGTTTTGCTCCTCGCGGGTGACGGCGCCGGGGTGCAGCCGCTCCAGCTCCTGCCGCAGGACCAAATCCCCGAAGCTGAACACGTCGGGCCGGGCGAGGCCGAACATCAGAAACATCTCGACGGTCCAGCGCCCGATACCGGGCAGGGGCGTCAGCCGCTCGATCACCGCCTCGTCGGGCAGGGCCTCCAGGTGCGTGAAGTCCACCCGCCCATCCAGGGCCGCCTCCGCGAGGGCGCGCACGGTGCGGACCTTGGCCCAGGAAAGACCGAGGGCGCGCAGATCGTCCGGCGCGGCGGCCAGCAGGGGACCGGGCCCCACCTCCCCGAGCCTCCCCACCAGCCGCGCGTAGATGCTCGCCGCCGCCCGCACCGAGAGCTGCTGCCCTGCCACGCTGCGGACCAGGGTGCCGAAGGGGTCGGGGGTAGGGGAGAGGACGGGCAGGGCGCCCACCCGCGCAATCAGGTCGGCGAGGGCCGGGTCACGGCCCAGCCACGGCACGGCCCCCTCGTGGTCGGTGAGGGGGAGGGCAGGGACAGAGGAGGAGAAGGTCACAGGAGGGGCCATTCAAGCGCAGATGGGCGGTGCAGACGGTGGCGCCCGTTCCTTACGCCTTCGCCCCCTGCGCGCGCTTGCGGCGCAGGAACCACACCACGGCGGCGACGACGACGACGGCCAGGATGACCTTCGACGCGGGGCCGATGTAGCGCTCCACCCGGTCGTAGTTCTCGCCGAGGACGTATCCGGCCCCGGCGAGGGCAGACGCCCACAGCCCCGAGCCGATGGCGCTGTAGAGCAGGAACTTGGGGAGCGGCATCTCGCTCATGCCCGCCGGGAGGCTCAGGAGGCTGCGGATGCCGGGCACCATGCGCCCGAAGAGCACCGCCTTGGTGCCGTGGCGGTCGAACCAGTCGTCGGCCTTGCGGATGTCCCTGCCGCTGAGGGTGAGCCACCTGCCGTACTTGTCCGCCCACGCGACGAGCCGTTCTTCCCCGAACGCGCGCCCGATGTAATACAGCGGCAGGGTGCCCAGGACGCTGCCCAGGGTGCCCATCGCCACGACCATGAGGATGTTCAGGTCCCCGCGCGAGGCCGCGAAGCCCGCCGAGGGCATGATCAGCTCGCTGGGAATGGGCGGAAACACGTTCTCCAGGATCATCAGCAGCAGGATGCCCAGGTAGCCCATGCTGTCCATCAGGTTCTGTACCCAGTCGGCCATATCCGCAACAGCCTAGCGGGTCGGGCCGGGGCGTGCGTCCGCCGAAAGTGAGCGGCCTTGGGGGCAGGGCTTCGGGGGCCGTGTCGCCCGGGCCGGGCCGGACCCTAGACTGCCCCCATGTCCCCCCTCCCGGCCCTGCGCGCCCTGATCTTCGACTTCGACGGCACCATCCTCGACACCGAGACGCGCGAGTTCCACCACTGGCAGAGCCTTTACCGCGAACACGGGCGCGAACTCGCCCTCGCGGACTGGCAGCACGGCATCGGCACCTGGGACGCCTTCGACCCCTGGGCCGGACTGCCCGAGCACGTCCTGGCCGACCGCGAGCAGGTCCGGCTGGGGCTGCACGAGCGCATCGTCTCCGACATCGCCGAACAGGACCTGCGGCCCGGGGTGCGCGACGTGCTGGAGGGGGCCTCGGGCGCGGGCCTGCGCCTCGCCCTCGCCACGAGCAGCGACCGGGCCTGGGTCACCCGCTGGCTGGAGCAACACCGCCTCCTGAGCCTGTTCGAGGTCCTCGCCACCCGCGACGACGTGCGCCGGGTCAAGCCCGACCCCGAGCTGTATTCGCTCGCCGCCTCCCGCCTGAGTCTGCGTCCCGGGGAATGCCTCGCCGTCGAGGACAGCCTCAACGGGGCCACCGCCGCCGTCGCCGCCGGGTGCCGGGTGGTCGTCGTGCCCAACGACGTGACCCGCACCCAGCCCTTCCCGCCCGAGTGGCCCCGGCTGGACGGCGGATACGCGGGCGGGCTGGAGGAGCTGGTGCGGGTGGCGGGGGGTTGAGGCGGCAACGAGAACGCGCGCCGGGTAGTTAAAGCCCGGCGCGCGTTCAAGGAAGAAGGGTGAGAGCGTTCGATGCAAAAAAAGTTATCACCCTGAGCAAAGGGTCTCCTGCCAGGAAGAGGGGAGGCTTCGCGGAGTTGACCCTTGAGCGCGAGCGTTGGAATCAGCAGGACACCTTGTCCTGTCCAACGTTTTAGAGGGCGAGCAGCTTGCCCAGGTTGCCGTCGTCGGTCAGGCCGTTCGGGAAGAAGCCGCCCTTCGCTGCCTTGCCCGTCGTGTCGAGGAAGACGATGTTCGCCACCTGACGGGGGGTGCGGCTGAAGGCGATGGCGTTGGCGTCGGCGGCGACGATGTTCGCCATGCCGTTCATGGTGATGCCCTGGTCGCGGTCGTCGCTGCCGTCCACCGCGTCGCGCAGGTTGCTGATGGCCTGCACGACCTGTTCGACGGTCAGCCCGGCGGCGGCCTGCTGGGCCCGGCGCTGATAGAGCAGGGTGCGGATGGCGCCCGAGTGGTACGCCTCGACCGCCAGGATGCCCGCCGCGTTCTCCAGGTTGCCGCCCGCCTTCTGGTCGTCGAGGAAGCGCGCCGCTCCCTTGTAGGCGGTGACGCCCACGTCCTCGAAGATGAACGCGCCGTGCAGGAAGAACAGCTCGTTGGCGTAGGGGTTGAAGTTCGTGATGGCCCCGTTCGAGGCGGCGTTCCCGGCGGCGGCGAAGGCCGGGCCGAGGTCGAGTTGCGGCTGCGCGACGGCGGCGCTTCCCAGCACCGAGCGGATGACCTTGACGTGGGCCAGCTCGTCCGAGGCGATCTCCTCGGCGTAGGCGCGGACCTCGGCGGACAGGCCGGGGATGGCCGACTTGCCGTCGAAGCCCTGGGGCAGGGTCACGCGGGCGCTGCTGCCCCCCGCCGCGTCCAGCTCACCCAGGCGGCCCACGGCGGCGAGGTAGAAGGCGGCCTCCAGGTATTCCAGGTTGAGGGCGAAGTTGAAGATGGCCGCGTCGAGGCCGTTGTCCTGGCTCGGCGTCGTGGCGATGACGCTCGTGCAGCCCGACAGCACGGCGCCCGCGCCCATCAGACCGGCCATGCCCAGGAACTTGCGGCGGGTGCTCGTGCCCTGCGTGTCGTTACTCATAGGTGAAACCTCCAGAAAAGATACGGACGAACGGAGACAGACGGCGAAGACCCGGGACCGTCTGGAGACGAACCCGTCACGCGTGGGGCAGAGGTTCTGCTCGCTGGCGTCGCTTCACCCTGCCTCTATGCCGCTCCCCCGGCTTTGGATGACTGCATTCGTCGAAAGTCGGAGACGATGAAGGCTGCATGAAAATCAAAGGGCACTCCACATTCAAAGGCCGCCGAGAACTTGCTCGGCGGCCCCTCAAATTCGGTGCGGATGACCTTCAGCGCCTACCCGTGAGCCTCCCGCCCCCCGAGCGCCCACTCCAGGAAGGCCCACACATCGGCGGACTCCTCGATCACGAGGGCGGTGGGTTTACCCGCCCCGTGCCCGGCGCGCGTCTGGATGCGGATGAGGATGGGCGCCTCGCCTCCCTGCGCGTGTTGCAGGGCCGCCGCGAACTTGAAGGAGTGGGCGGGAACCACCCGGTCGTCGTGGTCGCCGGTCGTGATCAGGGTGGGGGGGTAGGCCGTGCCCTCGCGGAGGGTGTGCAGCGGCGAGTAGGACCGCAGAAGGTCGAAGAGGGCGGGGTCGTCTGCCCGCCCGTAGTCGGTGGCCCATGCCCAGCCGATGGTGAAGAGGTGATAGCGCAGCATGTCGAGCACACCGACCTGGGGCACGACGGCCCCGAACAGCTCCGGGCGCCGCGTCATGCACGCGCCCACGAGCAGGCCACCGTTGCTCCCGCCCTGGATGCCGAGTTGTTGGGGTCTCGTGACCCCCGTTTCGATGAGGTGTTCGGCGCACGCGGTGAAGTCGTCGAAGACGTTCTCCTTGCGCTCGCGGGTGCCCGCCTGGTGCCAGTCCTCGCCGTACTCGCCGCCACCCCGCAGGTTCGCCTGCACATACACGCCGCCGCGCTCCAACCAGCTCAACCGCGAGGGGCTGAACCCCGGCGTCAGGCTGATTCCGAACCCGCCGTAGCCGTAGAGCAGGGTGGGGTTCGACCCGTCACGCTCCAGCCCCCGGTGGTGGACGAGGAACATCGGCACGCGGGTGCCGTCGGGGCTTGCTGTGAACTCCTGCCGCACCTCGAAGGCGTCCGCGTCGAAGGCCACGGCGGGCTCGGAGAGCGGCTCGGGCGTTCCGTCCGGCAGGCTCAGCCGGTATGGAGTGAGTGGGAACAGGAAGGAGGTGAAGCCGAAGTAGACCTCGAGGTCGTCCGGCCGTGTATTCAACTCGGTGACCGAGCCCAGCGTCGGCAACTCGACCTCGCGCCGTACCTTGCCCGAGCGGGCGTGCAGGGTGAGACGGTGGCTCGCGTCCCGCAGGGTGAGGGCCAGCAGACCCTCCGGTACGAGGGCGACGTACTCCAGAGCGTCCGGCCCCTCGGAGATCACGTCGCGGCGCTCGCCCGTCTCGATGTTCCAGGCGACGAGCCTGCCCAGCGGCGCGTCCTCGTCCGTCCGCACGAAGAGGGTGGGGCCGTCGTTGCCGACCACCGTGAAGCCCGCCCGGAAGTCGCCCACGAGTTCGGTGAAGGGGGCGTCCGAGCCGACCTCCCGCACCCAGAGCTGGTTGTGGGGGCTGCTGCCCAGCCAGACGTGGACGACGAGGTAACGGCCGTCGTGCGTCACGTGTGCCCCGAAGCCCCAGTCGGGCTGGTCGGGCCGGGCGAGGATCACCTCGTCCGCCTTCTGCGGTGAGCCGAGGCGGTGCAACAGCAGGCGCTGGCCCCGGTTCGCGCCGGTGAGGGCGTCTCCCTGCGCCGGAGGGTCATAGGCCCCGTAGTAGAACCCCGAGCCGTCCGGAAGCCACGCCGCGCCGCTGAACTTGCTCCACTCGATGTGGTCCCCGGCGTCCTGCCCGCTCGAAACGTCCCGCACCCGCCACGTCAGCCAGTCGCTGCCCCCGCTCTGGGTGCCGTAGGCGAGCCGGGCGCCGTCCTCGCTGACCGAGGCCCCCATCAGGGCGACGGTGCCGTCCGCGCCCAGCGTGTTGGGGTCGAGAAGCAGGCACCACGGGCCGGTGGGCGAGTCCGCCACCTGGAGGACCGGCTGGTTGAGCAGCCCGGGGTTGTAGGTGCGGAAATAACGGTCACCGCGCCGCCACGGCACCCCGTCCTTCGGGAAGTCCCACAGCGCCGTCAGCCGCTCGCGGTACGCCTCCCGCGCGGGCAAGTCCGCCAGGAACGCCCCCGTCACCTCGTTCTGCGCCGCCACCCACGCCCGCGTCTGCGCCGAGTCCGGGTCTTCGAGCCAGCGGTAGGGGTCGGCCACCGGGCACTCCCGCCCCCGCGCGTCCCGGTACACGTCCACCTGATCGCCCCGCGGCGACTCCGGATACTGAAAGGTCATGCCCGCCATCCTGCCACGGGAAGACCAAAACGAGCCCGCATCTGCTGAAAGCTGACCGCTCCTACACGTCCGGATACACCTTCAGCTCCGTCACGTGCGCCCGGTCGGGCCGCGTGAGGGCGTGCGCGACGCTCTTGGCGAGGCCGCGCGGGTCGATCATGGCGTCCCAGCTCAGGCCCGCCTCGCGGTTTCTGGGGGTGTCGACCGCGCCCATCGGGTAGAGCACGCAGCCGCGCACGCCCCGGGCCTTGAGTTCGTCGTGGAGGCTGAGGATATAGGCGGCGACGGCGGCCTTGCTCGCCGTGTACAGCGCCGACTTGGGGCCGCTGAGCCGCGCCGCCGAGCCCGAGCTGAAGCCGATGATCATGCCGTCTTTCTGCCGCAGCATGTGGGGCAGTGCGCCCTGCACCGCGTGGAAGAGGGTAAGCATATTCGTGTCGAACATCAGCCGCAGGTCTTCCCCGCTGGCCTTCTGAACGTCCTGCGGCGCGTAGGCGCCCACCGTGTGCACGAGCGCGTCTACCTTGACCTTCCGCAGGGCCTCCACGCTGGCGGGGTCGGTGAGGTCGAGGTCGAGCACCTCGGTCGCGGGAAAGCGGTCGGCGGCCTTGGCGAGGCTCTCGCCGCGCCCGACGAGGACGAGCTGCGCGCCCGCGTCCTCCAGTTCCTGGGCGATGGCGGTCGCCAGCGCGCCGCCTGCCCCCGTCAGCATGATCGTAGAGGAGCCGAGGTTCGCCATACCCCCAGCCTACCGGGCGGGGACCTTCAGGCAGCGTTAAGCCAGCGGCCAGACAGGTCTGGAGGGCGTGGACGGAGGCCTTAAGTTTCCCCCCCGTACACCGCCGCCCGCACGTCCACCCACTCCCCCGACCCGAGCACGAACGGCTGGCGCTGAAGGTCGGTCGTGACCTGCGGGCCGTGCGGCGCGAGGTACACGTTGACCTCGGTGCGGATGCCAAACCCCCGCTCACGGGGGTAGGTGCCCGGCTCCACCGTCACGGCGAGGCCGGGGGTCAGGCGGCGGGTGTCGCGCGTCTCGTAGTCGTCGAGGTTCGCCCCCGAGCCGTGGAGCTGCACCCCGAGGTCGTGCCCGGTGCGGTGGAGGAAGGAAGGCGCCCAGGTCTCTCCCATCGCGTCCCGCGCCGCCCGGTCCACCTCCCAGCCCTGGAGGCTGCCGTGCCGCTCGTGGAGGAGGCTCAAGGCCGCGTCCCGCGCACCGCGCACCGCCTCCCACGCCTCCCGGTACTCGGCGCCCGGCTCGCCAGCGAAGCCCACCCAGGTCACGTCCGCGAAGGGGCGGCCCGGCTCCTGCGCCCACAGGTCGATCAGGACGCACTCACCGGGATTCAGCGTCGCATTGCGCTCTCCCCCCAGCTGGTAGTGCGGGTCGGCGGCGTTCGCGCCGAAGCTGACGTTGACGGGGTGGCCGCTGTCCAGCCCTTCCTCCGCGATGGCCCGCTCGATCACCGCCTGCACCTCCAATTCCGTGACCGGCTCGCCTGCCCTGAGCCGCTCGTGGATCAGGCGGAAGGCGTCGTCCTTGGCCCGCATCAGGAGGGCCGCCGCCCGGCCATGCGCCACGAAGTCCTCGGGGGACCAGACCAGAAAGGCCTGGAGGAGGTCGGCGCTGCTCTCCACCCGCGCGCCCGCCGCCCGCACCCGCTCGACCGTCCCGGCGTCCACCCGGCCGACGTACGGCACGGCGCCGTGCGGGCTGTACTCCATCGCCACCGTCTTCCCGGCCACGACCTCCGCCAGCCGCGCGTCCAGCTCCGCGTGTGATCCGAACGCGCGGCGCTCCACGTCCCAGCCCTGCGAGAGGGTCGCCCACGTCCCGCCCTCGATGTGGTTGTGGAGGAGCACCGCCTGACCCTCGCGCGGTACCCAGATGAAGAAACGGCGGGTGAGGTGCGCCCCCGCCGGGAGGTCCAGCACCCGCCGGGCGTGCGGGTTGAGGCCCTGGAAGTCGTACATCAGCCAGCCGTCGAGGGGGGTGCCTTGCAGGGCCCGGCGCATGGCCTCGGTGGGGGAGAGGGTCATGTGGGCAGGATAAGGGGCGAAAGGCCGGGCCGGTCGGGTGGGCTCCCCGCATAGGCCTGCTACGGTGCCCCCATGTCCAGCCCGCCGGACTCCCAGCGTCTGCACCGCGAGCGGCTAGAGCTGCTGCGCCACCTCGACCGCCTGACCGACGCGCCCATGACCGTCCTGGGCTTCGTGTGGCTCGCCCTGCTCGTCGTGGACCTGACGAGAGGGCTGACCCCGGGGCTCCAACGGCTCAGCGACTTGATCTGGATCCTCTTTATCCTCGACTTCCTGCTGTCCTTCACGGTGGCGCCCGACAAGTGGGCCTACCTGCGCTCGAACTGGCTCACCCTGGTCTCCCTCTTCCTGCCTGCCCTGCGGGTCTTGCGCGTCTTCCCGGCGTTGCGGGCCGTGCGGGTGCTGCGGGCCACCCGCTCGCTGAACCTCGTGCGGCTGCTGACCTCGCTGAACCGCGGTTTTCGCGCCGCCGGGCGGGCCGTGCGTCGGCGGGGGGTGGGGTACGTGGCCCTGCTGACCCTGCTCGTCGCGCTCGCGGGGGCGGCGGGGATGTTCGCCTTCGAGGACGTGCCCGCGGCGCGGGAGAGCGGCCTCACCGGCTACGTTTCCTGGCTGTGGTGGACGGCGATGATCCTCGTCACGATGGGCTCGGACTACTTTCCGAAGACGGGGGAGGGCCGGTTCCTGACCTGGCTGCTCGCCCTGTACGGTTTTGCGGTGTTCGGGTACATCACGGCGTCCGTGGCGAGCTTCTTCGTGGGCCGGGATCAGACCGCCGCCGAGGGTGGGGACGACGAGGTGACGAACGCCGCGCTGCAACGTGAACTCTCGGCCCTGCGGCGGGAGATCGCGGGCTTGCGGTCGGAGCTGGAACGCGGGGAGGGGAGAGGGTAAGGCCGGGTCCCTCACCTCGATTCCCCCACCAACCGCCGCGCCCGGGCGTCGCTCGCGTTCCAGAGGCGGAGGTCGCGGACCTCGCCGTACTCCTCTCGCAGACGGCGGAGGAGGGTGGAGCGGTCGTTGAGACAGGCCTCGGTCGGCCCGCACTCGCGGGTCAGGGTGTCCTGATTCGCCACGACGACGGGCACCGCGTCCGCACCGAGGCTCAGCAAGCCCCCCACGTCGGCCCCCTGCGGGGTGCGGCGCAGGTCGTTCGTCACACCCGCGACCGAGCGGTGGACGTTGACCCGGGCGATCAGCGCGCCAGGATTCAGGGCGGTGGTCACGAGCAGCGTGCCGAGCCCCAGAAGTAGCGCCGGATACGCGAAGTGCCGCAGCCGTCCGCGCCACAGGGTCACGGCGAACCACCCCAGGGCCAGCACCACCCAGACCAGGAAAGCTGCGCCCAGCACCCGAATCTCGCTCAGTCCGTAAGCGAGCGTGTACAGCCGCCAGCGGTTCGCCGCGCTCAGCACCACGAGGGCGAGGGGCGCCAGCACGGCGAGGTTGAGCAGCCGGTACGCGGCCCCCGCCCTCACCTCCTCCCGGGTGATGGCGTGTGCCCCGAGCAGCAGGCCCAGGGTCAGGAAGGCCACCGCCATCAGCTCCCCAAAGCCACGCCGCACGTACTCCGAGAAGGTGAAATCGCCCGGCAGGCCCGTGCCGCTCAGGAGATAGGGAAGCTGGGTCCCCAGGAACACGACGAACAGTGCCCCGAGCGCCGCCAACGGGAGGCCCACCTCGACCAGCCCCAGCCGGGGAAGGCCGGACGGCTCGCCCGCCGGAAAGACCGTGGGCCGCAGCGCCATCAGCGCCGGGTAGACCAGCCCGCCCGCGAAGGCCGCCCAGAAGACGAGGCGCAGGACCGTCTCCCACACGCCGCCCAGGTCCCAGTCGAGCAGCCGCCCGATCAGCGTGCCGAAGCCCGCGTCCGCCCCCGCGAGCAAACCGCCGAACACCAGCAAGACGGGCACGGTCAGGAGCAGCCCGACGCCCCAGCGGCCCACCGTGCTCCCCCGGGCCGGACGCACCCGCGCCCAGGGAAAGCGTTCGAGCAGGGCAGGACCTCCGTACACGAAGCGCAGCCCGCCCGTGAAGGCCGTGCCGACCAGCGTCCACACCCCCGCCACCCTCGTCCCCGGATGCCGCAGGGACGCCGCCCCGAGCGTCAGGCACAGCAGGAGGGCCACCCCGTTCAGGAGGGCGAAGCTCAGAGGCACCCGCCACACGGCGAAGGTGGCGGCAAAGGCGAGGCCGAGCCCCAGGAGCGTTCCGGCCTCGCGGGTGGGGACCCGTCCTGACCGCCGCAGCGCCCAGAGGACCGTTCCCAGGAACAGGGCCACCCAGACCTGCACGTTCACCCCGACTCCCAGCGCGTCTCCCGCCGTCAGCCCGTGCGCGGCGAGCGCCAGCCCGGCGGCCACCATGAGCGGCAGCGCGGCGCGTTCGGGTCGTGGCAGGGCGGGGGAGAGGGCGGTCTCCGGTACGGGCGAGGGGGGGAGGGCGGCGCCGGGTCCTTCCGGGGAGGTCATGGGGGCACCGTACATACCGGGCTCTCACGCAGCGTCCCCCTTTCGTTGTCCGTCTTTGGGTGCAGGGTTCAGGCAAGTCTTCCGGTACGGTTGCCCTCCCACGTGACCCCTACACTCGCCCTATGGCCTTCCCCGACATACAGAGCTTCATGCGCCTGCTGGAGGACCGGGGCGAACTCGTGCGCGTCTCGGTCCCGGTGGACCGCGAGCTGGAGATCACCGAGATCGCCGACCGCCTGGTGAAGTCGGGCGGTCCGGCGGTGCTGTTCGAGCACGTCAAGGGCAGCCCCTTCCCCCTCGTCATCGGGCTGATGGGCACCCGCGAGCGAACGGCGCTGGCCCTGGGGGTGAGGGACCTCGACGACCTCGCCGCCAAGGTCCGGCACCTGATCGACCTCAAGGGGAGCGGTGGCCTGGGTGGCCTGCTTGGCAACGTAGGCAAGCTGCGTGACGCGATGAACCTCCCGCCCCGCCGTGTCCGTTCCGGTCCCGCCCAGGAGGTCGTGTGGACGGGTGACGAGGTGGACCTCGGCAAACTCCCCATCCTCAAGTGCTGGCCCCTCGACGGCGGCCCCTTCGTGACCCTGCCGCTGGTGATCACCCGCGACCCCGAGACGGGTGAGCGCAACATGGGCATGTACCGGATGCAGGTCATGGGCCGCAACGTCACCGGGATGCACTGGCAGCGCCACAAGACGGGCACGAAGCATCTGGAGAAGGCGAAGCGCCTGGGCCAGCGGCTCGAAGTCGCCGTCGCCATCGGCGGGGACCCGGCCCTGATCTACGCGGCGACCGCGCCCCTTCCCCCCATCCCCGGCCTCGACGAGTTCGCCCTCGCGGGCTACCTGCGCGGCGAGCGGTATCCCGTGACGAAGGGCCTCACGGTGGATCTCGACGTGCCCGCCAATGCCGAATTCGTCCTCGAAGGCTACGTGGACCCGCAGGAGGATTGGGCGATGGAAGGCCCTTTCGGTGACCACACCGGCTTCTACACCCTCCCTGACCTCTACCCGCGCTTCCACGTCACGGCGGTCACGATGCGGAGGAACCCCGTCTACCCCGCCACCATCGTGGGCCGCCCGCCGATGGAGGACGCCTACCTGATCGAGGCCTCCGAGCGCCTCTTCCTCCCCGCCGCGCAGCTCATCCTGCCGGAGGTCGTGGACTACCACATGCCCCCCGCCGGGGTGGCCCACAACCTCGTCGTGGTGAGCATCAAGAAGACGTACCCCGGCCAGGCGTACAAGGTGGCGAACGGCCTCTTCGGCCTCGGCCAGATGATGTTCGCCAAGGTCATCGTCGTGGTGGACGAGGGCGTGCCAGTGAACGACTTCGGGGCCGTGTGGCGCGAGGTGACCGCGCGGGCCGAGCCGGGACGCGACACCCTGACCACGCGCGGCCCCACCGACGTGCTCGACCACTCCAGCCGCGGCTGGGGCTACGGCGGCAAGCTCATCATCGACGCCACCCGCAAGCTCCCCGAGGAGGTGGGCAGCGCCGCGAGCAGCCGGGAGGATCAGGGCCAGGAGCGGGAGGAGGCGACCTTCACCCCCCATCTGTCGGGCGATCTCCCCACCTTCGGGGGCGTCCTCGCCCAGCGCCAGACTCCGGACGGTTACTGGTACGTGGCGCTGCACAAGACCCGCCCCGGCCAGGCCCGGGCGCTTGCCGAGGTCTTTGCAGCCCACCCTGCCGCACGGGGCGTCCGTCACCTTCTGATCGGCGACGAGCAGACCGACGTGGGAAACGTCCAGGACGTGTGGTGGACCATCCTCAACAACATCGACCCCGAGCGCGACGTGCGGCAGGTGGGAAACCTCCTCGCCTGGGACGGCGCCCGCAAACTGCCCGAAGAAGGCTTCGTGCGCGAGTGGCCCCCCAAGATCGAGATGACGCCCGAGGTGGTTCGCCGCGTGGACGCTCTGTGGCACATGTACGGGTTGACCGAGACCTCTCGCTGACCTCCTCCCCTCACCCCTGCGAGCGGCCTCGCGGGGGTGTTGACATCTTCGGGGCGAGGGCTTATAGTTCCCTTCGCCCGATCCGAAGGGCGAGGCGGAACCCCCGAAAGAGGACCGCCGGGACGCATGACAAGCTGGTGCAAGTGACGATGACAGGGCCGCCCGACAGGGCGGTGCGAGCGGACATCCCCCCAGGTGTCTCCAGACTCGTGAGGAGCCGAGAGGCTCGACAGAAGCCAAGCGCAAGTGAGGCATCAAACACATCAACACTGTCCCTCGGGGCAATGCTGAACGATTTGATGGAGAGTTTGATCCTGGCTCAGGGTGAACGCTGGCGGCGTGCTTAAGACATGCAAGTCGAACGCTCGGCCTTCGGGTCGGGAGTGGCGCACGGGTGAGTAACGCG